>JANPEU010000666.1:0-2441 GCA_031423175.1 Bacteroidota bacterium | reverse complement strand
ATACAGCAAATTTGTGGAAAAACGCCCTGCTTTTTCTGAAAATAAAAAAGAGGCTGTCTACTTTTGAGACAGCCTCTTTAAAATTTAAAATCGTGAGTGATATAGAAGCCTTACCTAAGCACAGTATATAAATTTATGGCTGACCTTATTATTAAATTTTTTCTATTTCCAGTAAAATAAAACTGACTAACTCGTCAACATTTGTTCCTATAGTCGAATAATGTGTGTTGATAATTAAATTTGTAAATAAGGGTGGTTCATATGGATCGGTAATGCCTGTAAAATTATATATTTTCCGAGGGTCATTATCAGGCAGCATGGCTCTCTTGTAAAACCCCTTTACATCTCTTTCAATTAAAATTTTTAAATCACAATCAACCCAAACTGTCTTTACATGCTTTCCGTAGTTTCTCAGCTCTTGACGCATACACTCATATGGATTAATAGCTGCTAAAATTGTAATTATATTGTTCCTGGATAAAAGGTTGCAAATAATCCCAAGTCTTCTAATATTTTCAAACCGATCTTCTCTTGAAAACGTTAAGTCTCTGCATAATAATTTTCGATATTCGTCACCATCAATTACTTCTACTCTATACCCCTTTTGAATAATTTGTTGCTTTGCCAAATATGCAAGTGTTGTTTTTCCCGCACCCGATAGTCCTGTTAATTGAACAAAAAGCATTTATTATTCTTTTAGTTTTTGGAATGAAGCTTTTTTAGCCTAGAGTTTTTTTGCCCCATTTTAATTCAAAAGGTAAATTTATTATTTCATTAAATTCTATCTCTAATTGCAAAAAAATTATTATTTCAAGTTGATTCTTTTGTAATTTTATTTATATGCTGTAAAGTAAAAATATTAAACAGAGCTTACCGGTTAAGTACAATTTATGATAGTTAACTTTTTAAATGCAACAAACAAATAATAGGTATTGGTAAAATTGCAAAATATTAAAGACGGCCTATTTTCAACCAACGAATAATATTTCAGGGTAAGAGAGATTTCAAAGGAAACGATTCGGACTTAAAATAAAAAAGATAAATGGAGTTAAATGCACTGAATATAACCGAATCTTTTTTGGTCATTATGTGATTTGCTGAAAAATTTTACAACAACCTAAAAATGACAAGAGAAAATGAACAACAAGCAAAGGCATTGCGTTCAAATGTTTTCCGTCAGATGCTTGAAACAAGAGCATGGAAATACCGTATATTTTTACGCCATCTCCACTTATTCAGATATTTAGCCTTTGCTCCTACAAGAGGAGAATTCCTGGAATCTTATTATGCCCTGATGCGATACTTTGATGATATCGTGGATGGAGATATCCCTTTACCAAAAACTTATACTAATGTAATCGAATACCTTATCGAAAAAATTGAGTTTTCAAAAAATCCTGATGAACCGAAAGATGATGCGGATTGCCTGATGATGTATTGTTTTGAATTGGCAAAAAAATTTGGAGAAAACTTTCATTCGGAAACAAAAGACGTTCTTGAATCTCTCTTGTTTGATGCAAGACGAAGAGGCAAAGGAGTGATTTTTCAAAAAGAAGAACTGGCTCATCACTTTCATTTGCTTGATATAAGAGGAACTGTAAAAGCCACATTAAAAATATTTAAGGATGATCCGGACAAGTATAAAATCCTGGAATCTCTCGGAACAGCCAGTCGACATCAATTTGATATCGAAGATTTCGAATCGGATATTTCTGCAGGCTATATTAATATCTCATTAGAAGATTGTGAAAATTTCGGCATAAAGAAAGAAGATCTTTGTAATAAATCTTCATCAAAAATAAAATCCTGGCTACGGCACCATGCAGACCATGGAATAGAATTACTAAAAGAACACCATAGAAAAATGCCCGAAGGAGAATTTTCATTTCTCGAAAAGGTTGTTTTCAAATTTGTTTATGAAATTCCGGCAAAGAAGGTATTCCGAAAAATACTTTCAGAAACATAGCCCGATATTTAAAAAAATG
Source organism: Bacteroidota bacterium (assembly GCA_031423175.1). Lineage (GTDB taxonomy): Bacteria > Bacteroidota > Bacteroidia > Chitinophagales > Chitinophagaceae > VBAR01. The sequence goes on along the minus strand of JANPEU010000666.1, from coordinate 456 downwards.
ACTGGGAAAAAAATAAAAGAAGAAACTGTTGGAAAATTTCACCTCAGTAAATGGTTTCTCGATTTTACAGGAGAAAATGGAGAAGCCATGATTTTTTATGCAGCAAAACTAAAATGGCATGGCTGGTCAGCTTCTTATACAAGTTGGTTACATTATAATTCAACTTTTGGAGTAAACCTCAAATCCAGATTCTTTAATGTTCAAATGCCACAATTACAAAATAATAGTATAACATGGAATGATAAAAAATTCGGTGTATCAGGTTTATGGGAGTCAACAGCAAAAATGATTCAATCCCGGATAGTTGATTCAGAAGAAGGTTTCCTTGATTGGAATTGTTTTCAACCGGCGTCTAAAGTTCAATTAATAATAAATGATAGTATCCTTGAAGGAAGTGGTTATGCAGAACAATTAATTCTCACTGTTCCTCCATGGAAAATTCTTATGGATGAATTA
>JANPEU010000665.1:0-2373 GCA_031423175.1 Bacteroidota bacterium | reverse complement strand
ATATTTTCCTTGATTCATTAGCTAAACTATGTAGCCAAAAACCAGTTTTCAGTTCAAATCGTCAAATCAAAGAACTATATTTGAATGCTTGCCCAGTAAGCATTTCATTAACCTATTATTTAACTTAACGGGACAGTAGTGTAAGTTCAATAGTAGCAATTCAGCATAGTAAATAAAGCTTACCCCATTTTCTTAATCAATCTTCCGAGCATCATCAAACCATAATCTACATCATCGCTCCAAGGCTTACCAAAACTTAACCGTATGAAATTGGAATAAGCATTGCCCGATGAAAATATTTTTCCCGGAACAATTGCAATCTGATGTTTCATGGCTTCGGCTCGTAATTTAAATGCATCTATTTTTTTATCCAACTCCAACCATAAAATAAATCCGCCATGTGGCCTTGATACTTTTGTGTCTGCAGGAAAATAATTTATTATCGCCTGCATATATTTCAGTGATTGGGTGTGTAATGCACGGCGCAGATTTTTTAAATGGTATTCATAACGTCCATTCATTAAAAAATTAGCCATGGCAACCTGCGTAAGTGTCGGGCAACTGATATTATGAATACGCTTAATCTGTTTTACTTCTTCAATAAATTTTCCCGGTATTGTCCAACCGGTCCGGTAACCCGGTGCCAGTGACTTGGATAAAGATGAACAATGCATCACCAATCCTTTTTTATCAAAATATTTACAAGTCTTTGGTCTTGTTCTTCCAAAATACATTTCACCATAAATATCATCTTCTATCAATGGAATATTATACCTGCTTATCAACTCTACCAGTTCTTTTTTATTTTCATCGGGCATGCAACTGCCCAGTGGATTATTAAAGTTGGGAACAAACACACATGCTTTTATTGAATATTTTTTAATTTTTTTCCCTAACGAAATTATATCAACACCGGTTGATGGGTCGGTTGCAATTTCTACTACTTTCAATCCTAAACTTTCTATCAACTGGTAAATTCCAAAATAGGTTGGCGTTTCCACAGCAACTGTATCACCATATTTTGTAACGGCTCGCAAACACATCGTAATTGCTTCGAGACAACCTGCGGTTACAACGATGTCATCGGGTTTTATTTTTCCACCCCAGTTGAATGCCAATTTTGCAATTTGTTTACGCAATTCAATATTGCCCTGCGGATGTTCATAACTGATGCAATGATCTTTTCCATTCCGCAAAGCCATCATAACTGCTTTATTTATTTTTGCAACCGGCAATAAAGAAATATCAGGAACAGCCAATGCAAGATTGATGACATGATCTGCCGTGATGTCTTTATATATTGAGGCAATCATTTCTTTCACACTTACTTCATGTGAACTGTTTTCCGGTTGTGAATTTTGTGGTAATGCCGGAAAGCGGCGATGATTAAACCGAACATAATAACCGGACTTTGGCCTGGCTTCTATCAATCCTTTTCCTTCCAGGTGATAGTAAGCCTGAAATGCAGTACCCATACTAATGCCATATTCTTCGCTCAGTACACGTACCGATGGTAACCTATCGCCAATTTTCAAAACATCTTCATCAATCATTTTTTCCACACCATCTGCTACCTGTATATAAAGGTGGTCATTGGCTGAGAATTTATTTGTTTGCATAGAATGTTTTTTATTTAGTATTTGGCCTCATCCTCTTATCCTTCTCCTGTTGGAGAAGGACGGTGCTGTATTGCTGATCCAAACATTATATCTAACACATCTTCTTTACCTCTTTACTCAACATATATTAACCACTCAGATTCCTTTCAACCCGGTTGTGTAAGCCAGGACTGTGCGTTGCGAAGTCTCCCCTTTAGGGGAGATTTAGAGGGGCTAAATTGATCTAGTCAAAAATACGAAAACTGAATCTGTTTTAACTTAAAAAATAGTACAATCTTTGTTTCTGAAAATAAAGCCATGTTGGAAATTATAGACTATCAACCGCAGCATCAACCCTTTTTTGAAAGTTTGAACCGGTCATGGATTAAAGAAAATTTTGAAATTGAAGCGTTTGATATTTATGTTTTACAAAACCCGGAAGAAGCAATTATCAATACGGGTGGAGCAATCTATGATGGTGAAGTTGCCGGTACGGTTGGATTGAGAAAATTGGATGCTGCTACATTTGAATTTACAAAGATGACTGTGGATTCAAACTTCCGACGTAAAGGAATAGCCGAAGCAATGTGCTATGCAAGTTTTGATAAGGCCAAAGAATTGGGTGGGACTTCAGTTATTCTTTATTCAAATACGGTGCAAGCTGCTGCTATAAAACTGTATGAGAAAATCGGGTTTCAACATTTACCGGTTGAGAACACAGTTTATAAAAGAGCCAATGTAAAAATGAAATTTGAACTGTACGAAATAAGAAAAC
>JANPEU010000664.1:0-2067 GCA_031423175.1 Bacteroidota bacterium | reverse complement strand
TAATTTTCAGTTACTTCAGGGTCTGATATAAAAAAAGTTTAGTACTGCAATAGTAGGCCCGACTAAAATAAAATCATCAGTCCATATAAAATAAGTTTACCCAAAAAAGTAAACTTATGGATATTACTAATTTTTTATTCTCAGCATTACTCAGCTATAATTTTTATCAAAGTTCCCTGTGTAAGATTATCTGTTAATTTCAAACCATTTAAAATCGCAAATTCTTCCATGCGTTTTTCCGGGACACTATACTGACGGAAAGCCTGAGCCAGTGTCATACTTGAACCAATCGTTTTTATCCTTACACGTTCTGGCTTTTTATTTAGTTTTACCGGATCGGTTAGTGACCGGAAACCCTGCATGGTATAGTTGAAACTGGCAGAATAATTATTAAAATCGTTGCTCGCTGATACGCCGAGCAGGTGATAGATGTTCCCGTTATATTGAATAAAATAGGATAAGGTTCTAAGTAGTGGCTGGCCTGGCTGTTCCGGTTGCTGATCGGCAATTATATTTATGGCCTGCAATCCATTCACTGTAGTATTCCTTGAATCTATCGTTGTCAATTTATTCTGCTGCAAAAATGTATTGACCGCTTCCTGTAATGAATTGCCCTGTGCCAGCATCATCATCATGAGTGCTTTGCCATCTTTTGGTGCAAGCTGAACCCGTTGCGGGCTATTCTGGTAATTCCAGTTTAGCGGTGTGGGGAACTGGAATTTTAAATCAGGATGATAAAAAACATTATTTTCAAGGAACCCTCCTTTAGGATCTTCACCATATATTAAGCCTTCAATTCTTCTCAGGTAGATGTTCCGGTTCACAAGTGGAGTAGTGAGATTAAGTTTTTGTTTCCATTCAGCAGCTAACCTTGTTACGGTTGCATTACGGTCACCCGGATTGGGGTGGGTGGATAAGAATTCAGGTAATTCAGCAGATCCAGATCCTGCTGACTTTCTTTCCAACGTAGTAAAAAACATTGCCATCTGCTGCGCATCATATCCAATCTTTGAAGAATATTCCACGCCCAATTCATCGGCTTCCCGCTCAGCATCACGACTGTATTTTAAAAATAATAATTGAAGTCCTGTAGAAGCCGCTTCAGCAAATCGTCCCAGTTCAGGAGAAATAATGATACCAGCTATTATGCCCAATTGACCCAGTATTGCATTTCGTTGTTGAGCAACGCCGTGACGGTGTGTAATGTGTCCTAACTCGTGACCGAGCACCCCGGCAAAATCTGCTTCGCTATTGAAATGTGCCATAATGCCACGGGTAAAATAAACATATCCTCCGGGTACAGCAAATGCATTCAGCACTTCTGAATCCAGTACCCTGAATCCATACTCCAGTTTGGGGCGATGAGAAATTGCTGCCATCTGCTTTCCTTTCAAATTGATAAAATTTTGAAGAGTAGTATCTCCATACAAACCGAATTGTGCAATAATCTGCGGGTCTGCTTCTTTTCCCATGGCAATTTCTTGTGCTTCAGACATCAGGACTACCTGCTTTTTGCCTGTAACAGGGTTTCTTGCACAATTGCTGAATGATAAAGAAAGGACTGCAGTCAAACAACAGAATACTATATACTTTTTCATGTTATATATATTATTAATTAGTAAAACATTGAACCAAAATATAGTTTAAAAAAATTGCTTTGGTAAAATTACTTTGAATTAGTTTTCTTTTTCATGATAATTTTATTTTAGCGTAAAAAAGTTTTGTAAGTTATAGACTGTCCCGCAATAATTTTTATGCCCTCTGAAAATTAATCACAAATTCTACAACGCATCATGCATAAATATTTTATTTCAGCAGCATTCAGCCTTACTCTACATTTTGTTTAAATTTATATGCTGCAGATGTAATACCTGACAAAAATGAGTGCTTTTCATAAGTGAAGTATTATGTAATTTTTGATATTTTTTATATAATTGACAGCTTTTCATTACGCAGGATTATTCACATCTCCGGGAGAAAGAGTAGGGGATGACTCCGGTGTATAAAGTTTTTGAATAGATTTCTGTTCCTTCAAGTACTTCAAAATAATCAAAAATAAAATGAAAG
>JANPEU010000663.1:0-1528 GCA_031423175.1 Bacteroidota bacterium | reverse complement strand
TTGTAAAAATGAAGAAGCAATCATCGGCAAAACGCTGAATGCGCTGAAGACATTTGCCCCGGATATTGTTGTGTACGATAATGGCAGTACAGACAGAACAATTGAAATTATAAAAACGGTTGATGTAAATCTTATACAAGGAAGTTGGGAAGGGTTTGGTAAAACAAAAAATAAAGCAACCGGTTTTGCAAAATATGATTGGATACTTAGCCTGGATGCTGATGAAATGCCGGATGATGAATTGAAAAATGTTTTAGCTAATCTTTCGGTTGTAAATGACAAATCAGTTTTTATTATAAAATTCAAAAATTTTCTGGCTGATAAATGGATACGCTATGGCGAATGGGGTTTTGATAAACATATCCGGCTTTTCAATCGCAAGCAAGTGCGTTGGAACGAAGCGGAAGTGCATGAGCAATTAATTTTCCCGGAAGGGGTGACCATTGAAAAATTAAATGGCCATATACTGCATTATACAATGCGGCATGATAATGACTATAAAAATAAAATGATTCAATACGCAAAGCTGGGCGCAGAAAAATATTTTCGCCAGGGGAAAAAATCGTTTTGGTGGAAGCAATGGCTTTCGCCAGTCTTTTCATTTACTCAAAACTATATTTTTAAACTCGGCTTTCTGGATGGTAAAAATGGCGTTACCTGTGCAAAAATGACGGCATACTATACTTTTTTAAAATATAAAAAACTCAGAGAACAGTCAGCAGCCAGCAACCGGCAGTCAGAAAAGAGTTCCTAAATTTACAGAGCTGGATTGAAGATTGCAGACTGCAGACTGAACTATGACCAACTTCATCCCCATATTTCCCCTTGGCATTGTAGTTTATCCCGGTGAAAAACTAAACCTGCATATTTTTGAACCCCGGTATAAACAATTGATTGATGAATGTTTTCGACAAAAAAAACCATTTGGTATTCCAACAGTAATTGAAAATAAATTACAGGATTTTGGTTCGCTGGTAAATATAACTGAGATAACAAAAGTGTATGATAATGGTGAGCTGGATATTAAAACGGTTGGTGATAACGTATTCTGCATACTTGAAGTAATCAAATCGGTTCCGGATAAATTATACGGCGGCGCAATTGTTTCCTATCCTGAAAATATTGACAATGGTAACACTGAATTGATGCAAAAACTGATTAAAAGCATTCGTGAAATGCACAACCTTTTACAAATAACCAAAGACTTTAAAAAAGCAGATGAAGAACTGAATTGTTATGATGTGGCACATCATCTCGGTCTTAGCTTGCAGGAAGAGTATGGTATGCTGATACTACTACAAGAACGGCAAAGACAGGAATACCTGCGACTTCATTTTGCCAAAGTAATACCCATGATAGCCGAAATGGAAACATTAAAAGTAAAAGTGAAACAGAACGGGCATTTTAAAAATTTGAAGGGTTTTAATTTTGGGGGTTAATCCTAGTTAACCTTCTGCTTTGTTACATTGCCTTTAATTTTAATAATTCTTATTGGCGTTTGCTCATTGCTGATTAATGCAATATTTTT
>JANPEU010000662.1:0-8982 GCA_031423175.1 Bacteroidota bacterium | reverse complement strand
CAGCCGCTACCGGAAAACAAAAAACGGAAATGAATTTAAAGGAAAACTTTCAAACCATTGCTGGCGGCTCTGGCATGACCCGGTAATAACCTGGGATGGCTTGGTAGCCCCTTGTTGTTTTGATAAAGATGCGCAGCACCGCCTTGGCGATTTAAAACAAAAGCCATTTAAAGAAATCTGGAACAACGGGGAGTATAAAAAATTCAGAACAGATTTATTACACGGCAGAAAAAATATTGATATCTGTTCGAACTGTAGCGAAGGAACAAAGGTTTGGGAGGTGTAATAATTTAGATCCAAAAAAAATACTACACGATGAAATTACATACCCCTCATTTCATCATATATCGAAGTATAAAAAGAAGAAAATCCTTCCCAGAAATTTCTGAAAGATTCGACTAACATTTTCATGGTGTTGTAGTTTGATGGTATATCAAAGTAAAGAAAATTTTGATTCACTACAAATACCACTTTTAGGGTATTCCCCAAAAAAACCACAATTGTTGATAACTGTTTTTAAAACTTGGCATGGACTTAGCAACCTATTAACCCAAAATCCCGTTTACGTACTCTATTTATTTGATTTGTATATTTTAGAATTGATCCTACTTTTTATGAAAATCTAAGCAACAGCATTATGAAATAAGGGAGTTAAAATTTTAAACATTAGTATGGGAATAGAAAATGACATTAATCAGCAGAAATTCAGAAATGATCATCAACGGGCTTATATCAATTTATTTTATACCTACGGCTTTCTGATGGAAAAAATAAAACAGATTCTAAAATCATCTGATATAACGCCACAACAATATAATATTCTCCGCATACTTAGGGGCAGCCATCCAAAGCCGCTTTCCACTTTGCAAATTCGGGAAAGGCTGCTTGATAAAATGAGCGACACCAGCCGGATTGTAGACCGGCTGCTGATAAAAAAATTGGTAATTAAAAAATCAAGCAATATTGATAAGCGTTTGGTTGATATTACCATTACCGAAAACGGACTTGCACTTTTATTGATACTCGATGAAAGAAACAAAGAAATGGATTCAATTGTAAGTAATCTTTCCAAAGAAGAAGCAATTGTGTTAAGCAAATTATTAGATAAAATAAGAGAGAAGATATAGTTTCTTTTGCCTTAAATTAGAAAAAGAGATTAGTTCAATGTTCGTTTGAATTATCTAACAGCCTTCTATGATAATTTATTTGCCCAAGATGATAACCTAAATGTGCTATCAGGTGCACTAAGAAATATTCAGTTGAAGTTTTCTTGTCAAATACCAGCATCGGGTATTCCTTACTCAAATCCTCAGCTTTCATTTTGTTTAAAGCATCTTGAACTACCTGCATTGTATCATCAACTTTTTGGAGTAACTCAGTTCTTGGAACATCCTTAAGTGAAAATTCCAGATCTCTGTAGCGAACATAATTGGTTTTACCAATCTCCTTACCAATATAAGTATTCAGGTTTCCAACTAAATGTAAACAAAGATTTCCGGCAGAGTTGGTTATAGCTTTATCGGTTAGCCATAAATTCTTTTCATCCTGATATAATCCGATTTCAGATTTTAATTTGAGTAAGTCCCTGCCAAAAAGGGATTTTAATGTTTCGATAAGCATAAAATTCGTTAAGTGAATTTAATTTTACAATTTCAATGCTATCTTCTTACCCGATTTCACAGCTGCATAAATAGCATCTATAATTTTTAAATCTTTCAATGCTTCTTCACCATCAACCGACACAATCGGTTTCTTGCCTTCCAATATTATACTTGCCATCTCTTCCATCTGCACTGTTTGATGCGTTTTATGTTCCTGCATTAGTTCTCCTTTATTCGTCTTTCCTTTAATAGGTCCATATCCGGTAGAAGGTTGCATTTCTGCAAAACCTTTTTCGGCATTCAGATAAAATTTATCCAACCCGTTCATTGCATAGGTAGATAAGCAACTTGCAACTGCGCCACTTGGAAAACCTAACTGAAATTGAATTGTTTCATCTACACCCTCCTTAAATTTTATATTATCCGTTTTTGTTTCTTGAGCAGTTACCCAGATGGGTTCTTCACCCACCATATACCTCGAACCATTCACCGCGTAGATACCAATATCCATCATTGAACCACCTCCAGCAAGTTGTTTGTTTAACCTCCATTGAGTTGGATCACCAATCCGGAAACCACACAAACCCTGGAAGAACATTATTTTTCCAAATTCACCTTCCTTTCTCATCCGAATAATTTCCAATGTCTTTGCTTCAAAGTGCATCCGGTATCCAATTAATAATTTCACATTCGCTTTTTTACAGGCAGCAATCATTTGTTCTCCTTCTTTAGCATTTAATGCCATCGGTTTTTCACATATTATATGTTTACCAGCTTTAGCTACTCTTATTGCCTGGTCTTTATGCAATGCATTTGGTGTAATGATATATACCGCATCAATGTCCGGGTTGTCTTTTATTTCATCAAAATTTTCGTAGTTATAGCAATTCTTTGCAGGAATATTATATTTGGTTTGCCATGCAGTTATTTTAGATGGAGTGCGGCTTATAACACCCACCAATTTTGCTTTCGTACAGGCTAGCATGCCATCAGCCACTCGGGTGCCGTAACTACCAAGACCCATAATGGCTACCCGTAATACCGGGCCATCATAAGATGCTTTATCATCAATACTGAGATTTGCTAAATCATGCCCTGATAAAAACGGCAAAGCAATAACAGAGCCGGTAAGCTTTTGTAAAAAATTACGACGTGTATTCATACTATTAAAAGTTTTGTAATTGGTATCAAAAATTATAAAATATATTTGAACTTACACAATCTTATATAAACTTTCCGATTTATCAGATGAAGTTGAATTAAACTTTCAATCATGAGTAAAAAACTTCGCAGCCAGGATTGGTTTGGCAAAAAAGACAAAGACGGTATCATTTACAGAAGCTGGATGAAGAACCAGGGAATGCCAACTGATATGTTTGATGGCCGCCCGGTGATTGGCATTTGTAATACATTCAGTGAACTCACACCCTGCAATGCACATTTTAGAAGCCATGCTGAAGCAGTAAAACGTGGTGTATTGGAAGCCGGTGGTTTTCCTGTTGAGTTTCCAATTATGAGTTTGGGTGAAACATTATTGAAACCAACAGCCATGCTTTTTAGAAATCTGGCAAGCATGGATGCAGAAGAATCGATTCGTGGTAATCCAATTGATGGTGTTGTTTTATTAACTGGTTGTGATAAAACAACTCCTTCAACTGTGATGGGTGCAGCAAGTGTTGGTTTGCCAACGATAGTAGTACCCGGTGGACCAATGTTAAACGGAAAATATAAAGGACAGGATATTGGTTCGGGGACACATGTATGGAAGTTTGATGAAGACATGAAAACAGGTAAGATGACACAGGAGGACTGTGAGTTTGCAGAAAGTTGTATGAGCCGGAGCATTGGCCATTGTATGACGATGGGTACTGCATCCACGATGGCTTGTATGGTTGAATCATTGGGATTAACATTATCAGGCGCAGCTGCAATACCTGCTGCTGATTCAAGAAAAAAAGTAATGGCTCAACTAAGTGGAAGACGCATTGTACAAATGGTAAAGGAAGATTTAACCATTGATAAAATTCTTACAAGAGAAGCATTTGAAAATGCGATAATCGTAAATGCAGCAGTTGGAGGCTCATCTAATTTTCTTATTCATCTCACTGCTATTGCTGGTAGAATAGGCGTTGATTTAAATCTTGAAGACTTTGATACCATTGGCAGCAAAATTCCATTGCTGTTAAACTTAATGCCATCCGGAAAATATTTGATGGAAGATTTTTATTATGCCGGAGGATTACCGGTAATCTTAAATGAATTAAAAAATCATTTGCATAAAAATGTTGTGACGGTAACGGGGAAAAACCATGAAGAAAATATAAAAGGAAATACTGATTGCTATAATGAAGATGTAATTGCAAAATATGATACACCAATAAAATCTGAGGCCGGTTGCGTGGTAGTAAAAGGTAATCTTGCAATTAATGGCGCCGTAATGAAACCATCAGCCGCTACACCTGCATTGATGAAACATAAAGGAAGGGCTGTTGTATTTGAAAGCATCGAAGATTATAATAAAAGAATTGATGACCCCAACCTGGACATTGATGAAAATTGTGTGATGGTATTGAAATATGTTGGGCCGGTTGGCTATCCCGGTATGCCTGAGGTTGGTAATATGGCATTGCCAAAAAAAATATTACAGAAAGGAATTAAGGATATGGTTCGCATCTCTGACGGAAGAATGAGTGGCACGGCTTATGGAACTGCGGTACTCCATGTTTCTCCTGAAAGTGCCATCGGTGGAAACTTAGCCCTTGTACAAAATGGAGATATGATTGAATTGGATGTAGCTCAAAGAAAATTGCATTTGGATGTAAGCGATGAAGAGCTGGAAAAACGCCGGGTTAAATGGGCAGCACCAAAACCCGCAGCAGAAAGGGGATATGTCAGTATGTATATAAAACATGTGATGGGTGCTGATAAAGGTGCTGATTTAGATTTTTTACAGGGAAGTTCGGGTTCAGTTGTAACAAGGGATTCGCATTAAAATCTATTATTAACCATACAAGGCATATAAGTTTTTTTCTTGTATGTCTTAAATGTCTTGTATGTTTCAAATAAAACAGAATGAAGCATTTTCTTTTACTCTATTCAATAGCTCTTATTACTGGCTGTAATAATAATCTGAATAATAAAAATCAACCCGTGTTAGAAAGATATAAAACAATTGGAACCATTGAACGGTTTGATCCGGCTCTGGACAATATTATTTCCCCAAATGCCAAAGCAGAAATAATTGCTGAAGGTTTTGAATGGAGTGAAGGGCCGTTGTGGATTGAAAAACATAATATGCTTTTGTTTTCCGATGTTCCGATGAATACAGTTTATAAATGGACTGAAGAAAAAGGGAAAGAAGTTTATTTAAAACCTAGCGGGTATACCGGGGAAATCCAAAGCGAATGCAAAGAACCGGGTAGTAATGGACTTACGTTGGACAATGACGGCAACCTGGTTTTATGCCAGCATGGTGACAGAAGAGTTTCCCGGATGGATGCGCTACTTGATAAACCAGCGGCAAAATTTATTTCACTGGCAGATAAATTTAACGGCAAAAGATTCAGCAGTCCGAATGATTTGGTATTTAACAGTAGCGGAGAATTATTTTTTACTGATCCCCCATACGGGTTAAAAACACAGGATGATAGTGATCCTAAAAAAGAAATTTCATTTAATGGTGTGTACAAAGTAAAGAAGGACGGGGCGGTAATACTGTTGACAGATTCTATAACAAGGCCTAACGGGATTGCTCTTTTCCCGGGTGAAAAAAGATTGTTAGTTGCAAATTCTGACCCTGACAAACCAAACTGGTATGTGTTTGATGTTAACGGCGATTCATTAGCCAATGGTAAAATATTTTACAGTACTACCGACTATGATAAATCATGGGGTGGTTTACCGGATGGTTTTAAGATTGATAAAAACGGGAATGTATTTGCCACCGGGCCAGGTGGTATTTATATTTTCAATAGTGAGGGATTAAAATTAGGAATGATAAGATTAGAGAATGCCACAAGCAATTGTGCTTTATCACCTGATGAAAAGATTTTGTATGTAACCAATGATATGTATGTGCTGAGAATTAAGATGAGGGAATAAATAGTTGAACCATACAAGGCATATAAGAAATACAGTTAATCCTTTTTTTCATTATATTTAAAATCATGCTTACAAAATCTTATCTGAACGATTTGAGTTACAAAATTGTTGGATGTGCCATTGAAGTTCATAAACACCTGGGGCCGGGTTTGCTCGAAAGTGTTTATCAGGATTGTATGAAACAGGAGTTTAAAATAAAAAGTATGAATTTTCAAGAGCCAGTTACTCGTGCCCATTAATTATAAAGGACTGATACTGGATACAGATTACAGGCTTGATTTTTTAGTGGAAGATGAATTGATTGTTGAATTAAAAGCAATGGAAGGCATATTACCTGTTCACGAAGCTCAGTTATTAACGTATATGAAATTGTTACAAAAAAGTAAAGGGATGTTAATCAATTTTAATTGTTCAAATATTGTAAAAGAAGGAACAAGGCAGATGGTGAATGACTATTTTAAACTTTTACCTGAATAAAAGAATATTAACCATACAAGACATACAAGGCATTTAAGTGTGTTTTCTTGTATGCCTTGTATGTCTTGTATGGTTCAAAAAAATAATATGAAACTTTTTAAAACCAAAAGTGGAATTATAATTGAAAATGAAAATAAATTCTATTCAGTTAAAAACGAAAACTGGGATACATTTATTAACGATGATTCACTTTTCCAAAAGCTTGAACAACTGACTCAATCAATAACTGCATCAACAAATGACATATTAAAAGATATACAGGCGCCAATTGGGCTTAACCAGGAACTATGGGCCTGCGGTGTTACATATTTAAGAAGCAAAGTGGGCAGGCAGGAAGAAAGTAAATCATCGGGTGGTGCAGATTTTTATGCAAAAGTTTATGAAGCTGAACGACCCGAAGTTTTTTTTAAATCAACACCGCATAGAATTGTTGGCACAAATGATTTTGTACGGATAAGAAAAGATTCCACCTGGGATGTACCGGAACCCGAGTTGACATTAGTTGTCACAGCATCAGGAAAAATTATTGGTTATACCATCGGCAATGATATGAGCAGTCGAAGTATAGAAGGTGAAAATCCTTTGTACCTTCCACAAGCTAAAACGTATGATAAATGTGCCGTATTGGGACCATGTGTTTATGTGACTGATAAACCTCTTGACAGTAACACAATGATTCAACTTGAAATTAAGAGAAATCAGGCAACTGTTTTTAAAGATAATATCGCCATCAGCCAGATGAAACGAACAACAGAAGAACTGGTGTCTTTTGTTTATCGTGAATGTTCTTTTCCGCACGGTTGTTTAATTATGACAGGCACAGGTATTGTGCCGGGAAATAACTTTACATTGAAGAGTGGTGATCAAATAAAAATTTCTATTGACAATATTGGCACACTAATTAACACGGTTCAATAAAATGACATTTATCATCATTATACTGGCGATTGCTTTGCAAGTTTTTCTTTCTGTAAAAAAAGTAAGCCCGTTTATTTCACTGATTTTTGTAGCTATACTTACCGGCTTGTGTTTGGGTATTCAACCGGGTGATTTAATAAAAACGCTGGAAAAAGGAGTAGGCAGCACATTGGGTGGGTTAGCATTAATCATTTGTCTTGGGGCTATACTCGGAAAGATTTTAGAAATAAGCGGAGCTGCTGAACAAATCTCAACAACACTTATTAAAAGTTTTGGTCTAAAAAATATTCAATGGGCCGTTTTAGTCACCGGATTTTTAATCGGTATACCACTTTATTATAATGCAGGCTTTGTCATTCTTGTTCCTTTGGTTTTTACGTTAGCCAGAAAAACAGGGTTGCCATTATTATACATTGTTATACCGATGGCAGCATCACTCAGTACCACACATTGTTTTTTACCTCCGCATCCAGGCCCCGTTGTTTTGGTAAATGCATTTCATGCAAATATGGGAATGGTTCTTATCTATGGAATCATCATCGCTATACCAACAGTTATCATTGCAGGTCCCTTTCTTGGTCGAATATTGCAAAGAATTAAAACAGATACTACCACATTATTTTCATCAGAAGAAAATTCAGTAATCAAAAAATTACCCGGAGTGTTTCCAAGTTTTATGATTGCATTGCTCCCGGTTTTTTTAATTACATTATCTGTACTTACCAATACATTTCTTACAGAGGCTTCGCTTTTTAAAACAATTATCTTATTTATCGGCGATTCAACTATAGCCTTACTCGTTTCGGTAATTGCATCTATTTATTTTTTCGGATTACGAAATGGACATAAAATGGAAACTGTAATGAAATGGTTAAGCGATGCAATTGCTGGTATCGCTATGATTTTATTAATCATTACAGCTGGCGGAGTCTTTAAACAAGTGTTGATAGATAGTGGCACCGGAGAATACATTGCATCCTTTAGTACAAAATGGCAAATGCCACCATTAATATTTGGATGGGTTATAACGGCATTATTACGAGTGGCAATAGGTTCCGCAACTGTCGCAGGTATTACGGCTGCAGGAATCGTTTCTCCTTTAGTAATTTCTGGTCTTGTCTCTCCGGAGTTGATGGTATTGGCAGTTGGCGCAGGCAGTGTATTTGGTTCTCATATCAACGATTCAGGTTTTTGGATGTTCAAAGAGTTTTTCAAACTAACACTTAAACAAACATTTCTTTCGTGGACGGTAATGGAAACGATAATTTCTATTTTGGGTTTAATTGGTGTTTTACTATTTGACCTGTTTATATAATTTTTATGAATAAGATATTTTCCGTTTTATGTATACTTATCATTTGTATTATATGTGTAAAATGCAACCGCAGCAGTCAAGCACAAACATACACTGCTGGAAACAGAACATTAAAAGATGTTTACAAAGATTATTTTACAATGGGTGTTGCTGTTTCAACACAATCATTAAAAACAAATGAAGGGGGTTTGATAGTTGAACAGTTTGGAAGTTTGACACCTGAGAATGCCATGAAGATGGGGCCTGTTCATCCGCAGGAAAAATTTTACAATTGGGCTGGAGGTGATTCGATTGTTGCATTCGCAAAACGAAATAATATGAAACTTCGTGGACATTGTTTATGCTGGCATAACCAGACACCAAGTTGGTTTTTTAATGATTCATCATCCGTACCTGCAAAACAAGTGACAAAGGAAGTTTTGTTACAGAGGTTGAAAGAACATATCTCTTCAGTTGTTTCGAGATATAAAGGAATTATCTACGCATGGGATGTAGTGAATGAAGTGATATCAGATAAAGCAGATGAATATTTCCGCCCTTCATTATTTTACCAGATCTGCGGCGAAGACT
>JANPEU010000661.1:0-5524 GCA_031423175.1 Bacteroidota bacterium | reverse complement strand
TGCATTTCTTCCATCGTTCCTACACTCACTCTAGCCCATTTGCCATCAGTATAGGTATTGGAACGAAGAATGATATTTTGTTTATCAAACATATCCTGTGCAAAATCGCCTTTATAATTTTTTATAGGATAAAAAATGAAATTGGTAAATGAAGTGATAGGATTAAAACCGAGTTTTTTCAATTCACCGGTTGTATAATTTCTCGCTGCTTCATTTTTTTGTTTGCTGGATGCCTTGTGTTCATCATCAGTTAAGCTTGCCATTGCAGCTGCCATACTTAAATTGCTTACTGCTATTTGTGAGCTCTGAAAATAATTTGGTTGCAATTTGTTTATCAGTGTTGGATGGCCGACTATAAAACCAACCCGTAACCCAGCCATGGCATGAATTTTAGAAAAAGTTTTTATTACCAGTATATTCGGATTTTTTTCAATCAACCCAATCATAGATTCATTTTCTGATGGGTCAATAAAATCAAGATAGGCTTCATCAATCAGTACTACCGTTTTTTTTGCTGCTTCCACACAAAAGCTTTTCATTGCATCGGGTTTAATAAAAGTAGAACTTGGATTTGCCGGATTGCAGATATATACTAATTCTGTTTCGTTATTGATAGCTGCAAGCATCGCTGGTAGATCATGCACTTTTTCAATTGTAAGTGGAACTTCAATTACTTTGGTTCCAATTTTTTTTGCAGTACTGGGTAAAATGCCAAATGTGATATCGGCAGTTACAATATTGCCTTTTGAGAAATGGCGGGCCAATAAATTCAGACCGTCGCCGGATCCAGGGGTTATCAGCAACTGGTTTTCATTTACATGATAATAGTCAGCCAGCTTTTTCTTAAATGGCTGTAACGATGCCACATTAAACTGGTAGCGGTTTGTTTCGCCCATCATATCCAGAATAGCCTGTCTTGCTTTTGGAGAAATACCATAAGGATTTTCATTGGAACCTAAATTGATGAGTTTATTTTCTGCACCGGTAATTTTCATTAACCCATCCTCACTCCCCATTGACCGGAAAGAAAAACCTAATCCTAAGGCTGCTAAAGATGTTTGTTTTAGCCACTGGCGGCGTGTTGAATTGTCTGGCATAACGATTATTTTATTTTGGAAAAGCTACTTCAATTTTTCATTGGCAAGTAATTTTTTTTTATCAACGGCTGCCCAACTCAATCACCTCGCAATCTTTCATATTTTTTCCGTCAATCACCAGCCGGATGATAGTTCTTACTTTATGCCAGCCCTGCTTACCCGCCGCACCTGGATTAATATGCAGGCAATTTATTTTTTCATCAAATAGCACTTTTAATATATGCGAATGACCGCTGATAAAAAGTTGAGGCTGATGAATAGCCAGTTCTTTTCTTGATTCAGGATTGTATTTGGGCGGCGAACCGCCGATATGCCGCATCATTACTTTTACATCTTCGCACATAAAAACTAATTGTTCAGGGTAAACTGTTCTGATATCCTGCCCGTCAATATTTCCAAACACTCCCTTTGTAGGTTTAAAAGAAGAAAGTTTATTGGCCAATTCAGCATTTCCAAAATCACCCGCATGCCAAACTTCATCGCAGTTTTCAAAATGTTTAAATACAGCTTCATCTAAATAGCCATGTGTGTCTGATATAATTCCAATTCTAGTCATTATTTTTTTAAACCGCAAAGGACGCCAAGTATCCGCAAAGAACACAAAGAATTAATAATTTTTCAACGCCTCCTTTGCGTTCTCTGCGGTTTGGCTTTGTTTTCTTTGCGGTTAATTCCACTCAAAAATCTACCTACATTTGTATATGACCTTTCACCGGAATTTTATTTACTGGATAGACAAAAGAAAATGGAAATACTATTTCCTGATGGTGTCTATTGAGTTAGAAAAATAGTTACTGTAGTTAATCACTCCAATTTTTAATTCTTAATTATTAATTTTTAATTCTAACTCATGTCCCATTATTATAAACTCGGTTCCATTCCGCACAAACGCCATACACAATTCCGCAAACCTGACGGAACATTGTACAGTGAACAATTATTTTCCACCGAAGGCTTCAGCGATGATTATGCATTGCTTTATCACTGTCATCCGCCGACTCAGATAATAAAAACAGAACCGCAGGTGGATGTATCGCCAATTATTGCCGAAGAAAAAATGTTGCAACACAGAAGCTTCGAAGGATTTAATATAAAACCGGCAAAAGATTATTTACAAAGCCGCATTCCTGTTTTGGTGAATAGCGATTGTCATATTGTACTGGCTGCGCCACAGCAGAGCATGTTCAATTATTTTTATAAAAACACCGATGCTGATGAAATGATATTTGTGCATGAAGGCAGTGGCACGGTGCATACACAGTATGGCGAGTTGCCATTTAGCTATGGCGATTATATTATTTTGCCACGGGGCACCATCTACCAAATGGAATTCAAAGATGAAAAAAACCGTTTGTTTATTGTGGAGTCATTTACACCACTGCGTTTTCCTAAAAGATACATGAGCAAATACGGGCAGTTAATGGAGCATTCACCATTCTGTGAAAGAGATATTCGTCCACCTCAGAATTTAAAAACCTTTGATGAAAAAGGTGATTACCTGATTAAGGCTAAGAAAAAAGGAATGCTCTATGGTTTGCATTACGGCACACATCCATTTGACGTGATAGGGTGGGATGGTTGCTGCTACCCGTTTATTTTTTCCATTCATGATTTTGAACCTATCACAGGACGAGTGCATATGCCGCCACCTATTCACCAGACTTTTGAAACCAGTACGTTTGTGGTTTGTTCATTTGTTCCCCGTATGTACGATTATCATCCCAATGCGATACCTGCTCCATACAATCACAGTAATATTGACAGCGATGAAGTGATTTATTATGTGGATGGAGAATTTATGAGCCGCAAAAATGTAACAAAGGGAATGATCACTTTACATCCCGCAGGCATACCGCACGGGCCGCATCCGGGAGCTGTTGAAAAAAGTATTGGCGCCAAAGAAACAAAAGAACTCGCCGTGATGGTGGATACATTTCGTCCGCTGATGCTTACTAAGCAGGCACTCGATATCGAGAACAGGGATTATGTGATGAGTTGGGCGGAATAATTTTATTTGGCTTGTCTACCGAAGCTTTAGCGTAGGTATAGCCTGCCCTCCGGAAATTTATTGGAGGAGGGGCTGTCAGCTTTTATCTATAACTCAACTTTTGTTCCGGCTGTACGCTGCAAGTCCTCGCCCCGACCGCCGGAGGCGGGGCTCCGGGCTTTCCGCTTCCATCCGGCAGCCTTTGGACAATAGGAATTCTATTAAGCTATCCTACTTTTTTATAAAGTTTCCTAAAATTTATAAAGTATTACTTTATAATTTAGTAATACTTTTATATATTTGGGCTACTAATTTATAAAGTATGGAAACTTCAGTATTAACTAGCAAAGGACAATTGCTAATTCCAAAGCGGTTACGCAATAAATATGGTATCAAATCAGGTGTAAAAGTTCTTTTCGAAGAAACGGAGGGAGGGGTTGTAATACGGCCTATTAATGAACAGTATTTTAAATCTTTTCGTGGAATGCTATCATCAACTGGAAAGCTGAAAGAGGAAATGAAGGCCTTCAAGACTGAGGAGAAAAAACTGGAAGAAAGGAAACTAAGCCTGCACACTAAAGCAAAAAGTAAATAATCAATATGGCAAAGTTCGTATTAGACAGCTATGCATTGCTTGCTTTCTTTCGTGATGAACCCGGTGCTGATGTGGTGGAGAAATTATTAAACGAAGCGGCAGAAGATAAGCATGAACTATATATCACTTCAGTAAATGTTGGCGAAGTTTATTACATGAGCTGCAGGAAAGACAGTGCAACAAAGGCAAATCAGGTTTGGGAGACTATGAAAAAATTTCCTCTGCATTTTGTTATTGCAGATATGGATCTCTCCCTGGCGGCAGCAAAAATAAAAGCTAATCATAAATTATCTTTTGCTGATGCATTTGCTGCGGCACTTACCATACAGAAAAAAGCAACGCTTATAACAGGTGATGAAGAGTTTGAAAGCTTAGTTGGTGAAACCGGGTTTAAAGTAAAATATCTGTAAACAGGGAAGGTTCTTGATATTGAGAACAGGGATTATGTGATGAGTTGGGCGGAGTGGAAGATTATTTAAGATTGAATATTGTTGATTTAATATTTGGTAACCAGCTTTTGATCCCTGATTGAGCTTTTGTTGCGACGCTCCGTTTGGGGTTCAAGCCTCGATAGGACAATAAATTAGGAAGCTCGACGGTAAAGTGGAGATATTTTTTTTAGCTTGTTATTGTTATTTTTTCACCAATATCCGCTCTTACAAATACACAGGTATTGAGAATGTCAAGAAATTGTTTCAAGTTGAGTTCAATTTCTCCATCTTTTGAAAACTCAATCTGAAATTCTTCTGCTCCAAGCATCAATGCTGCATTTTCAGGTCCTGGTTTTCCTATTTCGGCAATTCTCTCATCTTCACCCTTTTTAAAAAACATTTTAAATCTTATTCCGAAGATTATCAGCTTGTTTTTTTCTAAGTTATTACAATGCCTTGTTGTTACGATTCCATTTGTATGTACCAAGCAGTTCCGAGCATAGTTAATAGATTCAATTTGGCTTTTATATTCTAATGGCTCATCAAACATCAAGTTCACTTCATTAATTAGTTTATCGAAATAAAAATTACTTGCTTTAACTGTTAACTCCTTTTCTAATTCTATAAGATTAGTAATTTCTTCTGATTTTATTTTTTCTTCTACTTTTTTTAAAACATATAATCTTTCAAGTGTCACACGAAAACACTTATGTATATCCTCAAATCCGTTTATGAGAACCCATTTTTTAAATAGATTTTTGCTTTTAGCAATGTCAGCTATCTGTCCACCGATAGACAGTTGAAAAAAATTTAGTTCTTCAGGAGTTGGCTCGGGAAATTTTTCAATCTTTTCGGCAATTCTTAATCCCATTAAAACATTACTTTGACAATTACCAAGTAATTGATGAAAGGGGGCTAAAACATAATTTGGATTTAGAGGCATTTTCAAAATTTTTGATTGTCAAGTCTCATTGCAGAGTACTGGACAGACTTGAACTATTTTTTTAAATCAGATTCATGTTTAATTTTCTCCCATTCAAATACTGCTTCCCATATCTTATGATTATGGTTGTATTTAGCAATGCCTTCTACAATTAAATTGTCTGGGTTGTTGTTTTCATCAAAGTCTTCGTCCCATATAAGCAATTCCATTCCTTCTTGAAGTTCAATTTTTTGTCTTGCTAAATCTTCTATTGTTCCTTTACAATTTAGATATAAGCCATTTT
Organism: Bacteroidota bacterium; assembly: GCA_031423175.1. Classification (GTDB taxonomy): domain Bacteria; phylum Bacteroidota; class Bacteroidia; order Chitinophagales; family Chitinophagaceae; genus VBAR01. The sequence goes on along the minus strand of JANPEU010000661.1, from coordinate 188 downwards.
CTGAAGAAGCATTAAAGTCAGCCCAAAGTTTTACCATGTCTATTCCATTTTTGTTTGCATAGCATCCTTTAATTCCACGCCCCAAGTTGTTGTTGGTCGCCCGACCAACAACTTGTTTAAAACTACACTGTTTACTTTTTCACATGTGCTTTATATATTCCGTTTGGTTGGGTAGATGTAAGTCCAAC
>JANPEU010000660.1:0-6127 GCA_031423175.1 Bacteroidota bacterium | reverse complement strand
AGTAAACTCTGCCAGTCAATACGCAATGCATTGCCTTGTACAATCGTTGCAGCTTTCTTTAGTGGTAATCTTACATAGTATTCACCAAATATTTCTGTTACCAGCATATTCATCTGGTGGTCCATCAGCCACATGGCTGTTCTTGCTATTTGAGATGGGAATTCTTCATATTCTATTCCGTAAAACTGATCCACATTACATTTAATTAAATAATCTGCATCCATCTTTGCTTCACGTATTACTTCTTCACGGTAGCCCTGGAGTTTCAAAAGTTTTTTTATTATTTCTATTTCAAGCAATCTTAATTCGCGGTAAGAAATAATTAAGAAGTTCCCGCATCCACAGGCGGGGTCCAAAAAACGAAGAGAACTTATTTTATCATGCAGCTTTTGCAGTTGCGCTTTGTTGTTTTGTAATTTATTAAACTCAGCCCACAATTCATCTAAGAAAAGAGGCTTTATGAGTTTCAGTATATTTTTTTCGCTGGTATAATGTGCCCCAAGATTTCTTCTTGCTTTTTCATCCATCACACTCTGAAACAAGGAACCGAATATGGCCGGGGAAATCCGGCTCCAGTTCAATCCGCAGCATTCCAGTAATATTTTCCGCATGCCACTATCAAAACTGGCAAAGGATAAATGCTCTTCAAACAATTTTCCATTTACATAAGGAAATGACGCCAGCGATTCATTGAGGTTGTTCAACCGTTTATCTTCGGGTGTATTCAATACCTGGAAGAGTTCTGCAATAGCCCTTGCAAGGTCGCTGCCATCTTCTGCAGTTTTCAGTTCGATGTACTCATTGAAAATATCTTTTTCGAAAATATTACTATCATCAGCAAACAGGCAAAACACTAAACGTACTAAATATAATTCTAACTGGTGGCCCTCATAACCGATAGCTTTCAATTTATCATGCAGCCTGCCCATCAGTTCGGCTGCTTCAATATTTACCGGGTCTTGTTCTTTGTAGGTTTTCTTTTCATATCCGGCTATAGAACCAAACAATGCAACATGATCTTTTAATTGGGAAAGTGTAAAATCATGCTGTGAATTTGTTTCTAAATCATACAAACGGAATTTTTCAAAATCGCAGACAAGAATATAGCGTGGCAGTTCATTTTCTTTCAGTCCGGGAAAATAATCTTTGGCTTGTGCAAAAGCTTTATCTAAATCTTTTCCGCGGCTTTTATGTTCTATAAGAATAACGCCTTTCCAGAGCAGGTCAATGAAACCTGTTTTCCCTCCCCTCTCCATTCCTGGAGAGGGGCCGGGGGTAAGGATTACGGCTTTTTCAAAACTTGCAACCCTGTACCGGCTGATACCAAATACATTGAAGAAATCATCCCAGAAACTTTTTGCCTCTGCATCTTCGCTGGTTTCGTTCTCCCATTTTTTACTAAAGGTGGCGGCTCTTGATTTTATTTCGTTCCAGCTTAGTGGCATATACAGTTAATGATTTCACGAATATAAGTAAAGCTGAATAGAACCTGCGTGCCGGCAGGCAGGTTCCAGAACGATGAACGGAGTCCCAAAGTATCGGAATAAAACATCGTAATTATCGTTTAATAGTAGCAATGTGGTTGACTATACAAAGGATATTCTTCTTTCAATAAATTATAAAAAGAAAATGAAACTCTGATCTAAGTTCTCCGCCAACCGGCGGAGACAGGGGCATACAGGGGGTTTAATTCTTATTCTTAAAATCCCCCCGCTTCCATGCCTGTATAAATTCCTGCCATGCAGCAGGATTAAAAAGATTGATGGGAGGAGACTGGCCGTAATAAGTTGCTTTGTTGGCAAGATTGCGGAATTGCATAGTGGCAGATTCGCTGCCATCTTTTGGAGTTGATTGCAAAAGTACCCGACGTTTTGCGGCACTTGTATTTTGTCTGGCTATTTCAATATTATCGTCTGGCACTTTTGTATTTACAAAATCACGGGCAAACTGTTGTGGTGTTGGCCGGGGTTTTATTACAAATGCCGGTAGGTAAACGGTATCTTCCACCATCAACTGTACAACGCTATATTGATTACCATCTAAATTTTTGGGAATAGTAGTGAGTTTTGCTTTATAAGAAACGTGAGTAAATTCTACTTCGTCACCTTTCATCACCACAATTGAAAACACACCCTGGTTATTGGTAATGGTTCCGCGGTTTTGTCCTTTTACCACTATGCTTACAGCCGGAATCCCTTTAAGACTATCTGCTGTCATTACAATACCATAGAGTTGTACAACGGAATCACGACCAGATTCAAACTGCGCATTGGCTTTTTGAAAAATAAAAAGCAATAAAATTAAAGAAGAGAGTATAGTTTTTTTCACCGGCTCAAAAATAAGTACAAGTTGCTGAATTCGTAAAACAAAATAGGCGATGTATGGATTACATTTGTAACCAGAATATTTTTTAACAAATACTTTCGTAATGACTGAACAAAAGATTCTCGACGCACTTAGCAATGTACAGGAACCTGACCTTGGAAAAGATTTGGTAACACTTAATATGGTGAAGGATATTGTTATTAATGGTAATGATGTTTCTTTTACCATTGTGCTTACTACACCTGCATGCCCCATGAAAGATTTAATGGCGACTGCAAGTACCAATGCTGTAAAACTGCTGGTAAATAAAGATGCAAATGTGAAAGTAAATTTTACAGCTAACACCACTTCGAAAAGAACAGATCCAAAATCAATTTTACCAAGAGTAAAAAATATTCTTGCTGTTGTAAGTGGTAAGGGCGGTGTAGGAAAATCTACCGTTGCCGCTAATCTTGCCTTGGCTTTATCACAAGGGGGTGCAAAAGTAGGATTGATGGATGCCGATATTTATGGACCCAGTGTGCCAATTATGTTTGGTGTACGTGGCGAAAGACCCATGATGATTGAAGTGGGTGGCGATAAACCAATGATTGCACCATTGGAACGTTATGGAATAAAACTGATCAGCATCGGTTTATTGGTTGACGAAAAAAATGCTATCGTATGGCGTGGACCAATGGCAAGCAGTGCTATCAAACAATTTGTAACCGATGTGTTTTGGGATGAATTGGATTATTTGGTGGTGGATATGCCGCCGGGCACAGGTGATATTCATTTAACATTAATGCAAACTGTTCCGGTTACGGGAGCAATCATTGTTACAACTCCACAAGATGTGGCACTGGCTGATGCAAAAAAAGGAATAGCCATGTTTAGCCAGGCACAAATGAATGTGCCGATTATTGGATTGGTTGAAAACATGAGTTATTTTACTCCGGAAGAATTGCCAAATAATAAATATTTTATTTTCGGAAAAGATGGTGGTAAACGATTAGCCGAAGAATATGAAATTCCTTTTCTTGGTCAAATACCAATTGTTCAAAGCATTCGTGAAGGCGGCGATGTGGGAGTACCCGTGATGATAAGTGATGATGTGATTACAAAAAAAGCATTTGAAGATGTGACGGCACATATTGTTCGCAGTATTGCTATGCGGAATGCAAATATTTCTACAACGAAGATTAATGAAATAACTGCATAATTTTTTTACTTACTTAGAATATAAGGAAGTAAGTTTTCTCAATATCTCTGCGCTTACGTGGCAATTTATTATCTTGCCTTCATGTATAATTTACCAGAATTCAAAACACAAAACAAGGAAGAAATCATTCAGTTTATGATGGATCATCCTTTTGTTTTTTTAACAGGGGTTGATTCAGAAAATAAACCCGTTGGAACACAAGTCCCCGTATTTATAGATGAGAAAGATGGAAAATTATTCCTCACGGGTCATATTATGCGGCAAACAGATCATCATAAGGCTTTTGAACAAAATAAAAATGTGTTGGCTGTATTTACTGGTCCAGATACTTATGTAAGTGCAACATGGTATTCTTATCCATCCATTGGAAGCACATGGAATTATATGAGTGTGCATGCAAAAGGTACGATACGGCTTGGGGATGCTGATGAATTGATAGCAATACTCAAACGACTTTCATTGCATTATGAAAATAATAATTCGGCATCTTCAACTGTATTTGATAACCTTCCTGCTGAATACACAAAAGGAATGATGAAAGCAATTGTTTCGTTTGAAATAGAAATAACAGATTTGCAACATGTGTTTAAATTAAGCCAGAACCGGGATGAAAAAAGTTATGATCATATTATTTCAAAATTGAAGGAAGGTTCTGATGATGGAAAAGCAATTGCATCAATTATGGAAAAAAGAAAATCAAAAGTTTTTATTAAATGAAAATCCCTTCAAAAATTTTACTTATTATTTTACTAATGTCATGCAATACTCTAAAGACTACACAAGACTCCCCTTTCCCGAAATTATCGGGACAGGTAGTGGATGGGGGCAGCGAATTTGATAAACAAGGTCATCGGGGTTGCCGGGGATTGATGCCGGAGAATACATTTCCGGCAATGCGGCATGCTTTGGATTTGGGTGTAACTACTTTGGAAATGGATATTGTAATTTCTAAAGATAAAAAATTGGTTGTATCCCATGAGCCGTATATGGGGTATGAAATAACAACAAAACCAAATGGAGAATATGTAACTGCTGCCGAAGAAAAATCGCTGAACATTTACAAAATGAATTATGAGGAAGTGAAGAAATATGATGTGGGAATGAAACCGCATCCCCGTTTTCCACAGCAGGAAAAAATTAAAGTTTACAAGCCACTGCTTGGTGATTTGCTTGATAGCATTGCCAATTATATGATGATGAGCCGGAGACCATTTCCTTTTTTTAATATCGAAACGAAATGTTTACCTGCAAGCGATAATATATATCATCCAAAACCCGATGAGTTTGTGGAATTGCTGATGTCAGTGATTAAAGAAAAGGGAATAGAAGAAAGAGTTATCATTCAGTCGTTTGATTTCAGAACCTTGATATATCTGCATGAGAAATACCCAGCTATTAAAACGGCTGCATTAGTGGAGCCAACGGATAAAAGAACTTTAGATGAAATAGTAAAAGAATTAGGATTTACGCCAACGATTTTCAGCCCCGAATATCATTTGGTAAATGAGAATCTGCTAAAAAAATACCATCAGCGTAATATTAAAGTTATTCCGTGGACCGTAAACGATAAAGCAACGATTGATAAGCTGAAAGGTTTAGGTGTGGATGGAATTATTACTGACTATCCGAATCTTTTCAATTAGTAAGTAGTTTAAATATAACCGTGTTAAACTGCACTATTAACTTTATAGGCGCCTGCTTGCCGGCAAAGGCAGGTTCCAATGCTTCATATTAAAAATTAAATCTTAGGTTTGATAGTTATGAATATCTCCTTAAAAAATAAAAAAGCAATTGTCTGTGGCAGCACACAAGGCATTGGATTGGCAATTGCCGAAGAACTTGCTTTACTTGGTGCTGATTGTACATTACTTGCAAGAAATGAGGAAGCATTAAAAAAATCAGTTAGTAATCTTGATACTTCATTGGGTCAGAAGCATAATTATTTAGTTGCCGATTTTAATAACCCGGAAAATGTAAAAGGAGTTATAGTAAATCACGTAAGAAAAAATGAAGTTCATATTTTAATTAATAATACAGGCGGCCCTTCTCCGGGTCCGGCTATTGAAGCAACCGAAGAATCTTTTTTAAATGCGTTTAATCAACATCTTATTTGTAATCAAATATTAACTCAGGCCGTTGTACCCTCTATGAAAAAAGAAGGCTATGGGAGAATAATAAATATTATTTCAGTCTCTGTAAAAATTCCAGTTGCAAATCTTGGTGTAAGTAATACAATTCGGGGAGCAGTGGCAAGTTGGGCAAAAACATTGGCAAATGAATTAGGGCAATTTAATATTACAGTAAATAATATTTTGCCCGGTTATACTAAAACAAATCGTTTGGATTCATTGATTCAAAATATTGCTTCAACAAAAAACAAATCTATTGCGGATATTGAAAACGAAATGATAGACACCATCCCGATGAAACGGCTTGGTATTGCATCGGAAATTGCAGCAGTAGCTGCTTTTATTGCATCGCCGGCAGCATCCTATGTAAATGGCATTAGCATTCCGGTTGATGGAGGAAAAACAGGGTCGATATAGTTTGCCCCTATCCTCCCGATGAATCGGGACAAGCTCTAAAGGGGGAAAACAGATT
>JANPEU010000659.1:0-4996 GCA_031423175.1 Bacteroidota bacterium | reverse complement strand
CATCCCCATTTGGGAGAAAAAGATGTGTGCAGTTTTACCTTCGGTATATTTTTCACCTTTTCGAACCAGTAATTTTTTAAATAGTGTAAACGTTTTTCCTTGCGTTCGCTGCCAATCATTTCATGAAATTCAATTGCTTTTCCAATCGCCTGTTCAATAAAAAATGGCCGTGTACCTAATGCTTCAAATTTCCGGATGTCATCTTTCAAAGGATCATCCACTGCAAACATTGGATAAAGGTTTTTAATTTTATTTTTTCTTACATACAACATACCGCTGCCGATGGGTGCATACAACCATTTATGCAAACTGCTGGCGAAATAATCACAATCCAAATCTGAAATTTTAAAATCGAAATGAAATAAACTATGTGCACCGTCCACCACTACTTCAATTCCTCTTTTATGTGCTTCGGCAGCAATTTTCTTCACGGGTAAAATTTGTCCGTTCCAGTTTATGATATGTGTGATATGTACCAATTTTGTTTTCGAAGTAAATGCATTCACATATTGGCTTACTAAATAATTTTCGTCTTCGCTTGGCAGTTCAAGATTTATCCAAACCATTTTTATTCCATCTCGCTGCTCCCTTTGTTTGTAAGCATTCACCATATTCGGATAATCCTGTTTGGATGCCACCACTTCATCGCCTGCTTTTAATTGCATTCCAAATATTACGGTCTCCAATCCTTCACTTGAATTTCTGTTGATGGCTACTTCTTCTTCATCGCAACCCGACATCTTTGCAAGATTTTTTCTTAATGGTTCACGACCCTGATCTAAAATGCGCCACATATAATAACTCGGTGCTTCGTTGCAATAATCATAATATCGCTTCATTGCTTCCTGTACACTTTTAGGTGCAGGGCTTACTCCACCATTATTTAAATTAATAAGTGATGGCGATACAGTAAATGATTGTTGTATATAATACCAGAAATCTTCTTCGGTAGCTAAATCCGTTGCTGAAATTCCTTCTGCGTCTCTTATTGCACCATCTAGATTTTTTGCCCAGGCCGGTTTAGTTATTGAGGTAAAAAAGGCTGTTGCAGAGAATGCGCCAACTTTTTGCAGAAAGTAACGGCGATTGTTTGTTGACATGGCATTATTTTTTTGGCTTTATAAAAGTAGTTAAAAAACATCAGCCTGCTGACTGCACAACTATTGGCTACCAAAATAAAAAAACCTACCTTCCAACTCTGTCTGAATGTAGGCAGGTTTAACTTTTTTATTATGAAAATACTGGAGATAAAAGTGCTGAAAGGACCCAATTACTGGAGTGTACGCCGCACCAAACTGATTCAAATGAAATTGGACCTGGAAGAACTGGAACAAAACCCAACAAATAAAATTCCTGGTTTCAGAGAAAGATTAGAAAAAATGTTTCCAACTATGATTGAACACCGTTGCAGCGAATCGGTACGTGGCGGTTTTTTTAAAAGAGTGGATGAAGGCACCTGGATGGGTCATGTGATTGAACATATAGCTTTGGAATTGCAAACCATTTCGGGAATGGATACCGGATTTGGAAGAACAAGGACACCAGAAGGTGAAAAAGAAGGTGTGTATTATGTAGTGTTTAGTTATATGGAAGAAGATGCCGGAGTGTATGCTGCAAAAGCATCCGTCCGCATTGCGCAAGCCTTAGTAGATGGAACAGATTATAATTTAGCAGAAGATATTCAGCAATTGCGTGTGATAAGAGAAGACACAAGATTGGGACCATCAACCGGATGTATAGTGGAAGAAGCTGCAAAGAGAAATATTCCTTTTATAAGATTGAATAAACAAAGTTTGGTGCAGTTGGGATATGGTGTAAATCAAAAAAGAATTCGTGCAACGATTGCTTCCACTACTTCAAATATTGCAGTTGATATAGCCTGCGATAAAGAAGAAACAAAATTATTGCTGGAAGCAGCAGAGATTCCAGTACCAAGAGGAACGGTGATAAGAACTGAAGAAGGCCTGCAGGAAGCAATCGAAAAATTTAAATACCCATTGGTGATAAAACCTATAGATGGCAATCACGGAAAAGGAAATACAACAAACATTACAACGTACGAGCAAGCAGTAAAAGCATTCGCTGCTGCAAAAGAATATGGAAGAAATGTAATTATAGAAAAATTTATTACAGGATATGATTTCCGTTGTTTGGTTATCAACTATAAATTTATTTGTGCTGCATTACGTACGCCTGCATCAGTTGTTGGTGATGGAAAAAATAATATTCAATGTCTGATAGATGAAACCAATAAAGATCCTCGCCGCGGTTATGGTCATGAAAAAGTATTGACGCAAATAACTATTGACCAGTTTACACAAAAAATGCTGGATGATGCCGGGTATACATTGGATACCATTCCGAAGAAAAATGAGAGAGTAATACTGAAGCCAACAGCTAATCTTTCAACAGGAGGCACATCAACTGATGTAACGGAAGAAGTACATCCTGCAAATATTTTCATGTTTGAACGTATCGCAAAAATAATTGGTCTTGATATTTGCGGTATCGATATAATGGCAAATGATTTAAGATCTCCAGTATCAGAAATAGGCGGTGCAATACTGGAAGTAAATGCAGCACCCGGTTTTAGAATGCATATCGAACCATCAGAAGGTTTACCAAGAAATGTGGCTGAGCCGGTGGTAGATATGTTATTTCCAAAAGGAAGTGCCGGAAGAATTCCCATCATTGCCATAACAGGTACCAACGGAAAAACAACGACAACAAGATTGACAGCGCATATTGCAAAAAGTGCTGGTAAAAAAGTTGGTTATACAACAAGCGATGGAGTATATATTCAAAATCAAATGATGATGAAAGGTGATTGCACGGGACCTATTTCTTCAACATTTGTACTCAAAGATCCAACAGTTGATTTTGCTGTACTAGAATGTGCAAGAGGCGGAATACTAAAAGCAGGTTTGGCATTTCAAAATTGTGAAGTAGCAGTTGTAACCAATGTTGCTGCAGACCATATGGGCCTGGGGGGTATTCACACATTGGAGGCAATGGCAAAAGTAAAAGAAGTTGTTCCCGAAACTGTTTTCCCGCATGGTTATGCTGTATTAAATGCCGACGACGATTTAGTATATAAAATGAAAAATGATTTGAAATGTAATATTGCTTTGTTCAGTATGGATGAAAATAACCCACGTATAAAAGAACATGCTGCTGAAAACGGTCTGTCATGCGTTTTTGAAAATGGATTTGTAACAATTATGAAAGGCAGTTGGAAAATAAGAGTGCTGGATGTGAAAAAAATTCCATTGACTTATGATGGTAAAGCAGTACATAATATTAATAACTGCCTGCCGGCTGTTTTGGCTGCATATCTTTTCCGAGATATAACAATTGAAGATATCAGAACCGGATTGCAAACATTTATTCCGAGTGAAAGTTTAACCCCCGGCAGATTAAACTTTTTCCATTTTAAAAACTTTACCATACTTGCCGATTTTGCACACAACCCCCATGGATTAAAATTACTTTGTGATTTTGTAAGTAAGCTTGATTACACTTACCGCATTGGCGTAATTAGTGGCACCGGAGACAGAAGAGATGAAGACATCAGAGAGTTAGGAGAAATTTCTGCGCAGCATTTTGATGAAATTATTATTCGATGTGATAAAAATTTAAGAGGCAGAACAGCTGATGAAATTATTAATTTGCTGAAAGAAGGAATAGAAAAAGTAAATCCGAAAATTCCTGTAGTTACTATTCCGGATGAAGATCAAGCCCTGGATTATATTTATGACAATCCAAAACAAGGTGCTTTATATACAATTATGTGTGATGTGGTAGCCCGGGCATTGGATAAAATAAGAGAACTAAAAGAGCGGGAGGAAAAAGAATCTGATAAAAAAGTATTGGCATAATGACTAAACAAAAAGCTGTTCTCTGCTTTACTGTTTTTATTGATATGGTTTGCTTCAGCATGCTGTTTCCCGTATTGCCCTATTTTGTAAAAGAAATGAAAATGCCCGATGTGTTTGTGGGTATTTGTGTTGCCATCTTCGCTTTGATGAATTTTATTTTCGGTCCTTTATGGGGTGGTATGAGTGACCGGAAAGGAAGAAGACCCGTAATGCTGCTCAGTATCTTCATTACTTTTTGTTCCAATATTTTATTAAGTTTTGTTTCGGGTGCAATTACTTTATTTCTTGCACGATTTATTGCTGGTATTGGCAGTGCCAATATAAGTGTGGCACAGGCATATATGGCTGATATATCAGATCATAAAGACCGGACTAAAAATATGGGAATGATTGGTGCTATGTTCGGTATTGGTTTTATAATCGGCCCATATATCGGCGGTGTACTGAAAGGCTGGAGTGGCGATGGATCTGTTTTTTGGGTAGGTATGGGGGCCGCTATTTTAAATGCATTGAACTTATTAAGTGGTTATTTATTTTTAAAAGAAAGCAACCAACAAATTGACCAGGATAAAAAAAGAAATCTTAATCCAATTGATCCAATTCTTAAATGGATAAGACAGCCAGTTTTTAAAGATTTGATGCTTTTATTTTTTTTGTACGTAGTTGCTTTCAGTATTATGCAAATCACCAGCGGTTTGTTGTGGAAAGAAAAATATGGTCTTACCATTAAAGAAGCGACTTATGTTTTTGCATTTATTGGTGTTACATCTGCCATATTTCAAGGTTTGTTAATTGGAAAAATTTCAAAACTATTTTCCGCTAGTAAAATGATTATTGGTGGTTCCATTATTATGGGGCTTAGCCTCGCAGCCATACCCTTACCACCAAAAGGTATGTTTATACCCTGGGAACTTGTAGCATGTGGATTTTTATCATTTGGAAATGCATGTATTACTCCAGCTGTTACAAGCTGGCTCAGTAAAATTGCACCCCCGGCCAATATTGGTCAGGTGCTTGGCGCAAATCAGAGTTTTTCATCGTTGGCAAGAGTAATTGGACCGCCCATGGGAACCTCTCTGTTTTCATCGCATTTCAATCTTCCGTTTTATATCAGTGGG
>JANPEU010000658.1:0-5846 GCA_031423175.1 Bacteroidota bacterium | reverse complement strand
TGGATTTTATTATTGCTGATACCCGCCACCACGATGCGCAGTTTTTCCGAAGAATTTAAAACAGGCACCTTTGAAATTTTACAAACAAGACCTCTGAGTCGCTGGCAAATTGTATTGGGCAAATATCTTGGAAGTTTTTTTGTTGTATTTATTGCTTTAATCCCTACTATCATTTATTATTTTTCTATTCAAAAGCTTTCTTCCGGCGAAGGGTTGGATACCGGAGCAACAATTGGTTCTTATATTGGTTTATTTTTTTTGGCGGCTGTGTTTACGGCTATTGGCATATGCACCAGCAGTTTTACTAATAATGCTGTAGTTGCTTTTATTACTTCATTAATCGGGTGTGCATTGTTGTATTATGGTTTTAATGCCATTAGCAAAATGCCGGCGTTGGGATCTGGTGCAGATTATTATGTGGATATGATTGGAATTGATTTTCATTACCAAAGCATCAGCCGCGGATTGATTGATACAAGAGATGTAATTTATTTTTTAAGTGTCATCATTTTATTTTTAACAATCACTCTTCAAAACCTGAAAAAAAAATAAAATGAAATCAGCAGTTGGTAAAATAGTAAATTCAAAAATCGGGTGGCTGGCCTTATTGGCATTCCTTTTTTTGATAAATCTTTTTGCTGCCAAATTTCATACACGATACGATTTAACGAAAGAGAAAAGATATACATTAACAAACGCTACTAAAAACCTGATAAGCAGCCTTGATGAAGATATTTATATAGATGTTTTTTTAAAAGGTGATTTTCCTGCCGGGTTTAAAAAATTGGAAACAAGTTCCAGAGAATTTTTAAGTCTTTTAAAAGAAACGAGCAGCCGTAAAATTCATTACAGGTTTATTTCACCTCAAGAAGACTATCCTGACGTGCCGGGAATGAGGTATGAAGATACTTTAGCCGGGCTTGGGGCTGTTCCGATTAATCTTACAGTACAGGTAAAAGCTGGACAAGAAAGTAAACGGGTTTATCCTGTTGCATTACTGAAATATAAAGACAGGCAAAAATTGGTGAATTTATATTCAGGTGGTAAAAGATTAATCACACCAATAGAAATTAATAATGCTGAGGCTTTATTGGAATACCAGTTTGCACAAGCGATAGATGGTATTATAAAAAATAGTAAACCGCTAATTGCATATTCCACTGGTAACGGAGAGCCAGCAGATGCCAGAAGTTATGGAATACGCCAATCGTTACAAACGGACTATGACCTTTTTACTTTTAATATTAATCAGCAAAAAACAATTCCTGATACTTTCAAAGCCCTCATAATCGTAAAACCATCTATTGCATTTACGGAAGAGGAGAAATTTAAAATTGATCAATATGTGATGCGGGGAGGTAAGCTTCTTATGTTTATTGACGGATTAAATGCAGAACAAGATAGCCTGGGTTATAAATCGGAATTAGTTGCTTATGATCGTAATCTCGATCTTACTGATATTCTTTTCCGTTATGGTGTTCGCATTAATCAGGATCTTGTAATGGATTTGCAGTGCGACTTTATGCCTTTTGCTGTTGGAGGCAACGCCGGGAACCCGCAATTTGAGTTTTTGCACTGGAATTATTATCCGCTTTTCGAATCTGCAGGTAATCATTCTATCAATAAAAATATAGGCTTGGTTGCAGGTCGGTTTGTAAATTCATTGGATACAATTAAAGTATCCGGGATTAAAAAAACTCCTTTATTATTTTCATCTGCAAATTCACGACGGATAATTACACCTGCTCTTATTAGTTTAAATGAAAACAGAAATTTACCCGAAGATGAAAAGTTTAAAGAAAAGAATATTCCTGTTGCACTATTACTAGAAGGAAAGTTTACATCATTATATAAAGGAAGAGTACCAAAAGTGAAGATCGATAGTCTTGCTGCACAGGGTTTGCCATTTAAAGAGATGTCAGAAGAAAACAAAATAATAGTTGTAGGTGATGGAGATATGGTGTTAAACGATTTTTCTCCAAAGGACGGCCCATTGCCAATGGGGTTAAATCTTTTTACCGTTGGTTCACAATATGAATATCAGTTTGCTAATCGGGAATTTTTACTGAATAACCTTGAGTACTTGATAAACAATTCAGCTATAACAGAAACAAGAAATAAAGAAATTGTTCTCCGGCAATTGGATGTTAGCAAAGTGCAGAAACAGCAATCTACCTGGCAATTCATCAATATCGGTTTACCAGTTTTGCTCCTTATCGTATGTGGTTGGATTTATCAGCAAATACGGAAAAGAAAGTATGCTGAATAGTCTGATCGTATTAGCAACATTTATAAACCCGCTTCAATTATCTTTGAACATAATGTACTTTAAATGACACCGGATCAAATAACATATATCGTTTTCGGAATTGTATTAATACTTGCACTTGCATTTGATTTAGGGCTGTTAAGTAAAAAAAATAAAAAAATTACAATCCGGCAGGCTTTGTATCAAACATTTTTTTGGGTGGGATTGGCACTTGGTTTTTTTGTTTTTATGTGGATTGAAAAAGGACAAACACTTGCTCTCGAATACCTGAGTGCTTACCTGATGGAATGGAGTCTGAGTATCGACAATATTTTTGTTTTCATTTTAATCTTCTCTGCTTTTTCAGTTAAAGAAAAATATTATGGTCGTGTTCTCCTGATAGGAATTTTAATGGCTATCGTATTCAGAGTTATTTTTATAACAGTTGGTGTAGTGTTGGTCCAGAAGTTTGAATGGGTACTTTACATCTTTGGAGTATTTCTTGTATTTACCGGGTACAAAATGTTTACAGCCAGCGATGATGAAGAGTTTGATCCGCAACAATCCAAAATTTTCAGGTTCATGAAAAAAATGCTTCCACTTGCTTCGCATGATGGTGGGGGTAAGTATAGAATTATCGAAAATGGAAAACCCGTTTATACAACATTGTTTATTGTAGTTATAATGCTTGCAGCCATTGATTTGGTATTTGCTTTAGATAGCATTCCGGCTGTAATGGGTATATCGAGGGATCAATTCGTAATTTATACATCCAACATATTTGCAGTATTGGGTTTACGGTCATTATTCTTTTTACTAAGAGGCGCTGTTACTAAATTTGATTATCTGCAGCAGGGTATCGCAATTGTATTAGTATTTATTGGTTTTAAAATGCTGGGAGAACATTGGATACGGGAATGGTTTGATAAAACAACGCAGGTATTTATTTCTTTGGGTGTAATTATGGTTTGTCTTGCAGGCTCAATGTTATATTCAATTGCGATGTCGAAAAAAGGAGTGCCTCCAGACTTAAAAGAATAAATAGTCTATAAAATCTTCTTATTGAAATATTCATTGACTGATATTGCAAAAATTACAAAAGGGGAGCTAATAGGTTCTTCTAATCCTTTTATTGAACATTTATTAATAGACAGTCGCAAAATTGTTAATCCATCTGATTCTTTATTTTTCGCAATCATTACCGCTCAAGGGGATGGACATCGATTTATTGCCGATGCATTTAAGAAAGGAGTTAACAGTTTTATAGTAAGTAAAAAAATAGTTACTTCCGATTTTAAAGGAGCAAATTTCGTTAAAGTTAAAAATGTTTTGTCTGCATTACAGCGTATAGCAGCCCACCATAGAAATAAATTTGATATCGATGTTATAGGAGTCACTGGCAGCAATGGAAAAACGATCGTAAAAGAATGGTTGTATCAGTTATTGCATCTCGATAAAAATATTATTCGCAGCCCCAGAAGTTATAATTCGCAAGTAGGGGTACCGTTAAGTGTTTGGCAAATAGAAGAACAGCACGAACTTGCAATTTTTGAAGCAGGTATTTCAAAACCAGGTGAAATGCATTTTCTTGAGTTTATCATTCAACCCACCTTGGGCATCCTTACCAATATTGGAGAAGCACACAGCGAAGGGTTTAAAAATAAAAAACAAAAACTTGAAGAAAAATTAAAACTATTTCAAAGCAGCAACTGTAAAACCATTATCGCTAATGGAGATGATAAAAAAAGCCGCGATGAATTAAAAAAAACAGGCAAGCAAATTATTTCATGGGGCTATCATAAAAGAAATGCAGTTAAATTAGAATATGTACGACTTAAGGATAACGGAACTGAGGTCAGCGTATGTTATAAACCTGGTTTAAAAAAAGTTAAACAGGAAGCGTTAAACTTTGCAATTCCTTTTACTGATAATGCGTCAATTGAAAATGCAATTACCTGCTGTTGTGTCCTGTTATATTTTGGGATGCAGAAAAAAACAATTATTGAAAGAATGAAATTGCTGCAACAAGTAAACATGCGGCTTGAGATGAAAAAGGGGATTAATAATTGTGTTGTAATAAACGACAGTTACAGCGCAGATTTAAGTTCATTCAATATTGCATTGAATTTTTTACAACAACAATCTTCGGGGTTACAAAAAACAGTTATCCTTTCCGACTTTTTACAAACGGGTATCAGCAATAAACTTTTGTATAAGCAAATTGCAGATTCCTTAAATCAAAATAAAATTAACAGGGTAATTAGTATTGGCGAACAAATAAGTAATAATCTTCCTTTATTCCTGAATGACTCAACAATTAAGCAGGAATGTTTTTTATCGACAGAATCTTTTTTGCAACAATTCCGTACTTCACAGTTTAAAGATGAAACGATTTTAATTAAAGGAGCAAGAAAATTTGAATTTGAACAAATTACAAGGTTAATTGAGCAAAAAGTTCATCAAACAAGACTTGAAATTAATTTAGATGCCATCGTTCATAATTTGAAAGAATATCAAAAGTTGCTCAAGCCCGGAGTTAAGACAATGGCAATGGTAAAGGCTTATGCTTATGGAAGTGGTGGGGCCGAAATAGCGGGAATACTGCAATATCATGGGTGCCATTATTTGGGAGTAGCTTATGCTGATGAGGGAGTAGAGTTAAGAAAAGCAGGAATTCATTTGCCAATAATGGTTATGAATCCTGATGAAAATAGTTTTGACGTTTTAGTAGAATACAATCTTGAACCCGAAATTTTTTCATTCGATTTATTAAAAAAATTAGATATCTATCTGAAAAGGGAAGCATTGCAACAGTTTCCGGTTCATTTGGAAATAGAAACAGGAATGAACCGCTTAGGCTTTGCCCTTAATACATTGGATGAATTGGGGGATTTCCTTAACAATACATCATCTTTTAAAATTCAATCGGTATTTTCTCATCTCGCTTCATCCGACAATGAAAGGCAGGATGATTATACATTGGTACAGGCGGAAAAATTTAATTCTGCAGCCACTTCACTTGAAAAAAAATTAGGTTATACATTTTTAAAGCATCTAGCTAACTCGGCTGCCATTGTAAGAATGCCTGAACTGCATTTTAACATGGTAAGGCCGGGCATTGGATTATATGGAGTAGATAGTTCAGCATCAAAAAAAATAAAGCTCCAAACAGTAGCCACATTAATAACAACGATAGCTCAAATAAAAAAATTGAAAGCTGGCGAGTCAGTGAGTTATGGCAGAAAAGCGATTGTTGAAAAAGATTCAGTAATTGCAACAGTACGTATCGGCTATGCTGATGGTTATCCAAGACGATTGGGGAATGGCATTGGAAAAATGCTGGTGAATGGTAGACTAACCTCTGTGATAGGTGTGGTATGTATGGATATGCTGATGCTTGATATAACCGGGATAAAAGATGTAAAGGAGGGAGGTGAAGTAATCGTATTTGGAAAAGGTTTACGGGTACAACAATTGGCTGAATGGGCAAATACAATTCCCTATGAAATAATGACCGGAATTTCTCAACGGGTAAAAAGGATTTATTTTCAGGAATGAGGAAACAAGTTTCATGCTTTAAGCTATCAGCTTCAAGACC
>JANPEU010000657.1:0-2405 GCA_031423175.1 Bacteroidota bacterium | reverse complement strand
AGGGTTCGGGAATTCTATGGAGTTTTTTTATTGATGAAAAATATCCAGGTATTCTTTGAAAACAAAATATCTGTTCCTTTTAAATCCGGTGGTTTCATTTAATATTCCTGCATTAATAAAATCTCCGATTATTTTATAAGCGGACACTTGCGAAATATCTAAAAGCTCTGCTACATCCTGTGCATTTAAAACAGGTTGGGTAAATAAATGATCTAACAACTTTTTAGCGTTCGGGACTTTTTTACCAAGGCGTATGATTCTGCTGCCCTGGCAATCGTGACGTAGCTGCATAATCTGCTTTAAGCTTCTTGCTGCTATTTCACTTGTTTGATTTATCGCCTCCAGAAAAAATTTTATCCATTGGGTAAGATCATTCCTGGTTCTTACTGTTGTCAGGTTATCATAGTAAAGGCCTTTATGTTTTTCAAAAAAATCTGATAGATATAAAATAGGTTTTTCTATGATTTTATTGCTTATCAGGTACAGCGTAATCATCAATCTCCCAATTCTTCCATTTCCATCCAGAAAAGGGTGGATCGTTTCAAATTGATAATGCGCTATGGCAATTTTTATTAAGTGAGGCACAGCAATTTCTTCGCTATGTATAAAATTTTCCAGATCACCCATCAACGAATTCACTTCATGAGAAGGCGGAGGTATAAAAACTGCATCATTAATAGAAGCTCCTCCAATCCAGTTTTGAGATGATCTGAATTCTCCGGGTAGTTTATGCTCGCCTCTTACATTATCCATTAGTATTTTATGGCTTTCTTTCAACAGCCGGGAAGAAATCGGCAATTTCTCCATCCGTTGTATAGCATGGTTCATTGCTTTAATATAATTGCTTACTTCCTGCCAATCATCCCTTTTTTCAGGAGTGATTTCATTTTTTTTTACAAGTGCATCTTCAATTTTTGTCTGTGTCCCTTCTATCCTGCTGCTGGTAGTTGCTTCTTTTATTACGTGCATTCTTATAAAAAGGCTGATATCCGGAACAAACTGTGAAAAACTGTTTAATGCTCCTAATTGCAGAGTAGCTTTTTCCAGTAAAATATTAATAGATGGTTCATCCCAGGTAAAACCGTGGTTAATCATTTCTGGCAAAAAACTTTTATACCCGGTAGGCTGATTAATGAATGAACCTGCTATAAATTTTTTTATATCCATTTCGTTAACTAAAAAGCACCTTATTTAATCTTACGGGACTAAAGTTAATTATAAATATTTATAATTAACCAAATTGACCTTAAACTTAAATAAGAATATCTGTATTAAAGCTGAACTCTTAAACTGGTAAAATGAATGGTTATATATAAAGGTATCGTAAGCGAAGCCGATACCCTGCCGATCTCATGAATCAAAGGGCTCCGCCGTAAAC
The DNA here is from genome assembly GCA_031423175.1 of Bacteroidota bacterium. Taxonomy (GTDB): domain Bacteria; phylum Bacteroidota; class Bacteroidia; order Chitinophagales; family Chitinophagaceae; genus VBAR01. The sequence continues at coordinate 1,027 of JANPEU010000657.1, read as the reverse complement.
TCAATGAAATGCAGTTTGAGGAGGTGACACAATCGCCGGCGGTGGAAGGATTGAAGGAAGAATAATTATGTATAGGTCTGTAGCGTTACTATGAGTTTTTTTAGCTGCGGATAAGATTCACCACCAGTTTTATCATAAGCTCTTTATCATCGGGATTGCTTTGGGCTACCAGCAATGCAAGTGCCACTAATGCATTATCATTTATTTTCAGTTCGCCTGATTTTTTAAAACGGTGTTTATTTTTTTCCAGGAACCATACAAAAAGAAAAGCCCCTATTCTTTTATTACCATCCGTGAACGGATGATTTTTAATAACGAAGTACAGCAGATGTGCCGCCTGCTCTTCTATACTTTTATACAGGTATTCACCACCGAAGGTTTGTATAACAGAGTTTAAAGAACTTTCAAAGCCACGATCTCTTTCATTACCAAACAACGCTGATGCTTCTTTCTTCTTCATCAGTTGCTTCTTCAGTTCTGTAATTGCTTTTATGGCTTCGCTGTATTCAATTTCATAGGTAATATTTTCATTCAGCTTTTCATCCGGCAGGCTATTACTGTCAAACTGGTTGAGCAGAATAAAACTATGTGTATAGTTGGTAATAATATCCAGCAAACCTTTTGCTTCGGTTGCACTCAGTTCATTTGTACTGCCGGATTGCTGAATGAGTTTTACGGCTTGTTCCAACTGTTGCATATTTTGCAACACCTGGTTCAATCTTTTTTCATTCAGCGAATATCCTTTTACTAAATAATCTTTCAACCGTTGCGTGGCCCATTGGCGGAACTGGGTACCGCGTTTGGATTTTACACGGTAACCAACGGAGATGATGACATCGAGGTTATAATATTTTGTTTTATATGACTTACCATCTTCGGCAGTATGTAAGAAATCCTTACATACTGATTTTTTATTCAACTCTTTTTCTTTGAATATATTGCCAAGGTGCTGCGTGACAGCAACCCTGTCTCTTCCAAACAGTTCAGCCATCTGTTTTAGGGTAAGCCAAACAGTTTCCTCCTGGAA
>JANPEU010000656.1:0-2817 GCA_031423175.1 Bacteroidota bacterium | reverse complement strand
GACCTGTTTGCCTTCATCAATATTAACTACAGAAGGTGCTTCATCTTTAACCCCCTCTTGATTTTGTACATCAATTTTTACATCTTTTAATTCCTCCTGCTCTGGTGGTTTTTCCTCTTCTTTTACTTCCTCATCTTTTTTAATTACAGGAGGGGTAAACTGCTTCATCTCCACTTTTGGCTCAGGTGGTGGCGGCGGTGGTGGTGGTGGCTCTACTTTTTGTTCTTCCTCTTGCTTTATATCAGCAAGATTTATTTCCGTCTTTTTAATTTTTTGACTACTTGAACTAATTTTTGTTGCAAGAAAAGAAGCTAGCAAAGTGAGTAAAGCAAAAGCGGCTGTAATCAGCAGTGCCTTTGTAATTCGTTTGTTATAAGTCTTACGGAGTTCGTAAGCCCCATAGTCCTTATTCCTGCCCTCAAAAATCAGATCAAGAATATCGGATGACAGAATTTTATTGACTTCCATTTTTAAAAGTTTTAAATGAGATGCGGATTGATGCATCTTTCCACAAAAATTATTTTATTCCCGAAGTTTCCTCGGTTTTTTTAATCAATTCATTTTCCACCAGAGCAATTTTGACTAATGCATATGTAAATACTCTGCAAATAGACATCTCATCAAGAATATCAACTGTGTTTTTGTACGTTGCTTCTGAATTGGGCTTAATCACTACTACCAGATCTTTTTGTTCACAAGATTCCTGGGCATCTGATAAAAATTTATCCTCAACATTATTCTTTTTCCAGAGATTTAATTTATCGTTTTCACAATCTACATTTCTTACATACCTGGAAATTACATCTGCTTTCTTTTTTAAGATAATATCCCGTATTTGCTTGAATGTAGTAACCTTAAAATTATTTTCTGTTGCATCTACTTTTAACTGCCCTTCGTAATAATAAACCTGATTGCCCTTGCCCAACATAATGGTAAGTGCCCCCGACTCTTTTGCTTTATTTTTTTCTTCTTCTTTGTCGGTATCCTTAGGCATGTTCAATTTCAACGTCGTTGGGCTCGACATGGTAGTCGTGAAGATAAAAAAGGTAATCAAAAGGAATCCGAGATCAACCATCGGAGTCATATCAATCCGGGTGGAATGCTTTTTGGCTTTCTTAACCCCTGGTCCTTTTTTATGACCACCGCCTTCGCTACTGGTATCAATACTTGACATAAATGGTTATTTAAATTGTTAAGAATGTTTTTTACTTACCCTTCGGCTTTTTATTAAACTTATCTAAATCTGAACTGGTTGGCACTCCTTCCAGGGAAGTTATTAACTGATATTTAAATTCTTCGTTTCTTTCCATAGCGCTAACGATACCTTCCAATGTCGGGAATTTAGATTCACCATCCCCTTTCAATAGAAAATTAGTCAGTTTAATTCCTCTATCGGAAAATGCAGCGACGGAAGCATTAATCCACCAAACCATTTCGTTGGTTGCTGAATCAAGAACGGGAATTCCCGGATCCTTAAATGTTTTCTGCTCTTCGGCAGATAGATCCAGAAATTGTCCCAATGATGCAAGTGGAACACCAACCATATAAATATTTTTAAACTTTTCCATCTGAGCATCCGTTAGATTTAATCCTCTCAGTGTGTTTAATTTTTTCAACACTTCAACTTTTATTTTTGGTTCTTTCTGAGATAAAACAGAAAAGAAAACTCTGTCAGAAGAATCTATTGTCATCATAACAGCATCATTCTCTGGAAGCTTATCAGCTAAAACTGAGCCGGGAGTTTTAATTGGAATTTTTTCCGGTGGTTTAAATTTAGTAGCCAGCATAAAAAAAGATAGAATCAGAAATGCAACATCCACGAATGGAGTCATATCTGTATCCGTATTATGTCTTGGCATCTTTACACTTGGCATATAATAACTTGTTTAGAGATTAGATGAATTGATTTCAAAATTCCATATCGTTTTTCTGATTATTTGTACAGAGAAGCGAAACTTTGAGTCAGTGTAAAACCTGATTCATCGATGCCATAAGTTATTGAGTCAATCTTAGTCGTAAAAATATTATACATAATCATCGCTAAAGCTGATGTACCAATACCGAGTGCCGTATTATATAAAGCCTCAGAGATACCTAACGCAAGAGCAGAAGCATCGCCTCCACCACCTTCAGCACCTAATGCTGAAAACGATCGTATCATTCCGATAACCGTACCTAACAATGCGACGAGTGTACCAACCGATGTAATTGTAGAAAGAAACACCAGATTTTTTTGAAGCATTGGAAGCTCCAGTGCTGTAGCTTCTTCTACTTCTTTTTGAATTGCAAGAACTTTTTGATCAGTTCCCATTGCTTGTTCGCTAATCATTTCTTTGTAACGGCGAAGTCCTGCTTTCATAACATTTGCAACTGAACCACGTTGTTTATCACACTCACTTAGTGCAGCATCTACATTGCGGTTAGCAAGGTGATATTGCACACGGCGAATAAAATCAGAAATAGAGCCATTACCTAATGCCTTGCGGATAGTCATAAATCTTTCTAATGAAAATACAATAACCATTAAAAACATACCAATCAGCAATGGTACAATTATACCACCTTCATAAATTTTATTAAACGCTCCTTTGGGTCCTTTATGTTCGGGCCAAAAGCCACCAGCAGGATCCGGTTGCTTAAAGCCATCGGATGCTCCCATAAGAAAACGCCAGATACAATAACCAGCAATGATACACACTACCGGTGCTACCCAGGAAATTAGATTGCTGTTCTTCTTTGCTTGTACAGAAGTAGCTTTAACTGCTGCAGTTGAATTTGTCTCAGCCATGATGCTTTGTTTTTAGTTTTTTAAAATTT
>JANPEU010000655.1:0-6377 GCA_031423175.1 Bacteroidota bacterium | reverse complement strand
ATTGTTTATAATAAATGACAACTTCAAATCTGCCATCTTCTGTCGGGTTTACATTCGAAACTGTTGCATTTACACAACTGCGGATAAGAGTATCCAATTTTGTTACCATTATTATTTTTTTATCCGGCGGATCCCAGGTATACGCTTCTTTCGGCTCACGACCCGATCCATTTTCAAATGGGCATACTAAACGGATACTGTCTGTTTGAGCAAACAATTGTTGACAGAAAATACTACTGCTAATCAGTAATAAAAATTTTAATTTATTCATTTGAAGTCTTTATTAAGTTTTATGTACTTGCAATTTTTTTGCCAGTTCTGCACTCATTCCCTCGGCTGATATTCCATAACCGCTTACCAACACACCTTTCAAACCTGTTTTCGATTCAATAGCATAAACAATTGCTTCATCTGCGGGATCCGAATCGCCTTCAAAGCGGTAAAATTCTATTATCTCAAAATCGTCTATATTAAATTTTTCTTCATTACAGATGAGACAGTTCTCCAAAAGGTTGAAATCAAGAATAAAATTTCTTTTTTTCAAATCGTTCAGCGCTTCAGTTACCGTATCGTAAGAAAACATAGTTATTAATATAAGAATACAAAGCTATTCTGATTTGTTTACATATACTATCGGTAATACACGATTCACATGGCAAACGCTTTAAAAAAACAAATACAGGCACACGGATAACAGGGATTGGACGGATTTTGTTTTTATTTAATGGTAAGCTTTATCCAAATAGCCCATTAGTTGGATGAACACTGATTATCCTGCTTCGCAGGATGCAGCGTTGCTGAAATAATCCAAATTATTCTGCGAAGCAGAATAAAAATCTGTGTTCATCTGTCCAGTCCGTGTTATCCGTGTGCAAATTCCTTGCTACCAAATGATAAATGAAGTCTTTTTAATGCGTTTGCCCTGACACGATTCAGTGCTATATTAAAATTGGAAAAATTGTGAATAATATTCAATCAATACACCTATCTCAACCCTGTTTATTATAATATATATAGTACATTTGCCGCCGAAATAAAAAATATATTAAATATGTCAACTGTATCTAAGTCAATTGAATTCAGCCTTCCTTATAAAGTAGCCGACATAAGCCTGGCAGCATGGGGTAGAAAAGAAATAAGATTAGCCGAAGCAGAAATGCCGGGTTTAATGAGCATCCGTGCCGAGTACGGCCCATCGCAACCATTGAAAGGTGCAAGAGTAGCAGGTTGCCTTCACATGACAATTCAAACCGCCGTTTTAATTGAAACATTAATAGCATTAGGTGCCGAAGTAAAATGGAGTTCATGTAATATTTTCTCTACACAGGATCATGCTGCTGCTGCAATAGCGGCTGTAGGTATTGGTGTTTTTGCGTGGAAAGGACAATCACAGGAAGAAGCTGACTGGTGTATAGAACAAACTTTATTTTTTGGTGCTGCTAATCGTCCGTTGAATATGATATTGGATGATGGTGGCGACCTTACCAATATGGTGCTCGATACCTATCCTGAATTAGTACAACATGTAAAAGGTATTTCTGAAGAAACAACTACCGGCGTACATCGCCTGTATGAAAGAGTGGCGAAGGGTACATTACCAATGCCTTCTATTAATGTAAATGATTCTGTTACTAAATCTAAATTTGATAACAAATACGGTTGTAAAGAATCGCTGGTTGATTCTATCCGCCGGGCTACAGATGTAATGCTTGCAGGTAAAGTAGCTGTGGTTGGTGGTTATGGAGATGTGGGTAAAGGATCTGCTGCTTCTTTGAAAGGTGCAGGCTGCCGTGTTATTGTTACTGAAATAGATCCGATCTGTGCATTGCAGGCTGCTATGGATGGTTTTGAAGTAAAGAAAATGATTGACGCAGTAAAAGAAGCGGATATCGTTGTAACTGCAAGTGGTTGCCGCGATTTGATTACCGGCGCACATTTCAAATTAATGAAAGATAAAGTCATCGTTTGTAATATCGGCCACTTTGATATTGAAATTGATATTGCATGGTTAAATACAAACTATGGTGATACAAAAGATACAATCAAACCGCAGGTTGATATCTATACTATAGATGGAAAAGATATTATCATACTTGCAGAAGGTCGTTTGGTTAACCTTGGTTGTGCTACAGGCCATCCCTCTTTTGTTATGAGCAATTCATTCAGCAATCAAACTCTTGCTCAAATAGAATTATGGTTGAACCATAAAAATTATGAGAATAAAGTATATGTATTGCCAAAACACCTGGATGAAAAAGTAGCAAGATTGCATTTGGGAAAAATTGGTGTTGAGCTGGATGAATTGACTGATGCACAGTCAAGCTACCTGGGAATTACCAAAGAAGGTCCATTTAAACCGGAGACTTACAGATATTAAAAATATTTTTAGGAATTTAATAAAAAAGGTATTTACAAAAACGGTAAATACCTTTTTTTTGATTGACTAATTATTACTTAATAATGCATCACTAAGCTATCAGAGTTTTGTCATTCCGAGGTTTTGCGAGGAATCTCTTGAGGTCATAATTATTTAAGTCGCTTTAAAAGTAAAAGTCTTTGCAAATTCGATGTCTCTGAGATGCCTCGCTGCTCGGCAAGACAAGACTCAAATTGAGTGACTTTTTTATTTTCATAAGTAAAAAAACTACAATAATTTGATATTTCAAATAATACTTACTCAACTATAACTGTTTTGTTTATTACATCTTAATTCAAAATCTTTGCACTGATATATTCTTAAAATTAATTATGATTCAAGCATATAATTTTTTAGCAAGCTGGCAGCTTTTTCCCGAAAAAGGAATTTATGAAAATGGTGAAAGACCTAAAAGTGCTATTTATAAAATTGAAGCATCGGAAAAAAATAAAGAACTTATCATCAGTCACCATTGGGTTACACTTGAAAATGATGCCTTCGATTCTAACTTTAAACTTTTTGCAGATGGCGCATTGAATGATTTTGAAAAAAAAGATTTAGCCGATAAAGTTCAGGTAGCTTTCCCGGACAGTATCAGCTTTGAAATTCATTTTTATAAAAAAGGAGAAACGGTTCTGCATCTGATTCATGAAATAATGCCTAATGGCTATTTAAAAATAACCCAGCAGGGTATAAAAGAAGATGGACACAGTTTTTGCAATTCAGAATATTATCATAAACAGATGAGTGTTCTGCCTTATTCAGCATCTGTTTCCGGAGCAATCATCAGACCGAATGAAGAAGGTATCATAAAACACAAAGCATTAACTGCAATGGAAGAACAAACCAATATGCAGTTAAATCAAATCCGCAAACAAATAGAACTGCTGGCGTTGCAGGCACAAGAAATAAATAAGCGGAAAGAATTATCGCTGATGATTTACGGTGCAAAACTTTCTTTTAAGCCTAATATTGGACAGACCTATTATTTATATGAAAAAAAAGATGGCAACTGTATGCTTTCATTAGTAGCACCAAAAGAATGGGGTGCAACCATGCCATTTAAAAAATTTATCTCCGGTGTAAAATTGCTCGCCGATCATACCTGGATGGAATTATAAAAAAAAGTTATGCTGAACTACAAAATAAAAATTAAGAAAAGTAAAATTGCAGGCATCGGAGCATTTAGTGTGACTAAGATTCCTGCCAAAACAAAAATCGGCAATATGACCGGCGAAATTATTTCTTACAAAGAAGCACAGATAAGAATAAAACGTCAGCCGGGCAATGTATTATTTATGGTAGAGTTTGATAAGGATGATATAGCCCTGGATGCAAGTAAAGAAAGTAATGAGTTACGTTTCATTAATCATAGTTGCAAACCAAATGTGTATATGCGCAGAGCCTATCGCAAGGTGGAATATTATACATTATCCAATATAAAAAAAGGAGATGAACTAAGTTGTAATTACGGCGAAACACATCATGAAGGAACTTTACCCTGTAAATGCGGTGCCAAAAATTGTAAAGGGTTTATTTAAAAAATAAATTTTCTTTGTATTCATAAAATCTGGAATCAACTAAAATCAGATTTAACACCCAATGACGAAACTCTCTGTTAATATAAATAAACTGGCAACACTTCGCAATGCAAGAGGTGGCAACAATCCAGATCTTATAAAAGCTGCTATCGATGCACAACGTTTCGGCGCCGATGGAATAACGGTACATCCACGGCCTGATGAAAGACATATACGATATGATGATGTACGGGAGATAAAAAAAATAATTACGACTGAATTTAATATTGAAGGAAATCCTACCGAACAAAAATTTGTTGATTTAGTTTTAGAAGTAAAACCCGACCAGGTTACTCTCGTACCGGATGCTGGTGCACAGTTAACTTCCGATCATGGATGGGATACCATAAAAAACAAAAATTATCTGATTGATATAATTTCTGTTTTTAAAAAAGCAGGAATACGTACTTCAATTTTTTGCGACCCGGTACTTGAAATGGTGGAAGGTGCATTTAATACTGGAACTGATAGAATAGAACTTTATACAGAAAGTTTTGCAAAGGAATTTGTAATTGGGAATAAGGAATTGGGAATAAGACCATACATTGAAGCGGCAATAAAAGCAAATGAGTTAGGATTAAAAATAAATGCAGGTCATGATCTTGATTTAAACAACCTGAATTACTTTAAAAAAAATATATTATTTCTTGATGAAGTAAGTATTGGCCATGCAATAATATGCGATGCAATTTATCTTGGATTTGAGAATACAATTCAGCTATACAAACGCCAGTTATATGTTTAAACATTTGATAGCCATCGTAATTATACGTATTAAAATGTTAAATTTTTTTTTGGTTGAATGATATTATTGTTTAGTTTTAACATATCAAACCATTCCAATCCTATCCAAAATCTCCAGAATTTATTTCCACTATTCTATTGTAAGCCTTTTTAATTCGCAACTTTTATTCCATCCCCACCCAATGAAACGCAGACCTTATCAGGTTTGAAACTAGCGTCATTATTTATTTTTTATATAATCAAAACAAAACTTTTCAAATGAGAAAAGATCTACCCAGTTGTTCACCTGTAACACCGACCACAGGTACAACGCAAAAAATTTTCCGTAATCTTATTGGATTGAAGAAAAATGTAAGCATGATCTTAGTCATGTTTTTTTTATTTTCAACCAGTGCTTTTGCCCAGCCGGCTAAAATTGACTTAGACCAGGCACGCAATGGTGGTAATGCAGGACCTAACCCTATCAGTCCTATTGACTGGGTAAATGGTAACCTGGGTTCCTCGAACTCTCACTATCGTGAAGGTTATTCGGTTCCTTACCGGGCAAGAATTAATAATATACCAGTTGGTACAACCATTACAGTTGTATTCGCTTTTGATATTAAGCATAGTGGCAGAAATGCACTTGACTATCTTACTTATTATAGAAAGAATCAGCCGCATACTGGTTGGCTTCCAGAACATACAGAAGAAGCAGTTGATCCGCTTCTTGGAGCACAGGGTACTTATCCGACTCCACCATCTTTTTTTACAATTCCCTGCCCCACAGTTAATGCTACATATATTCCTCCAACTGCATTATCACAACCTTCATCAAGTTGTGCAAACCTTGGTCAGGTTACAGATCCTCCAGCTACTCCTGCCGGAAGAAACCATGCATTTACAATCTGGAATGGTACAATATCAAATATTGCTTATGTAAATGAAGGCGATTTGAACGCAGCCCAGTCTGAAGCAAGAATAAAAGTTACATTTCAGGCAAACGCAGGCTCCAATGGAGATGTTGTAATGGCATGGGGTGGTCATATTGGTAGCAGATTAGATTGGGGTTTTGATGCTGGTGGTGTACCAAGATCTGCGGGTGGTATCAGCGGTTCTCCTTATCACATGAGAATTATCAGTTGGGGTACAAACACAACCGGTGAACAAGATGGTTCATTACCAAATCTTGGTAATACTGACCGTTCACTTTCTGCAGCAGCTGTTGCAAGACCTCCGGTTTGTGATGACACATATATAACTACTAATGCAACTAATCCGCTATGCCCTAATACTGTAATTTCAATTGGGGCGAATTTTTTCGATCCTGCTGTTTGTACTACTCCGGCAGTTCAATGGCTTATTCCTCCTTCAACTAATACATCAGGTGCTGTTATAGTAGGTAGTAATACCGGTTCAACTATTCAAGTTAATTCAGGTACCGGTTGTGGAGCCTTTTTAATACAGTACACCATTATTTGTACGGAAGGTCAGATAACGTGTGATACAACAATAAATGTTGTGGACGTTACACCACCAACAATCACTTGTCCAGGTAACCTGGCATTAGCTTGTAATGCAGAAATCCCTGCTCCGAATACAGCTACAGTAACCGCATCAGATAATTGTGGTACACCAACTATTTCACATGTTGGAAC
>JANPEU010000654.1:0-2891 GCA_031423175.1 Bacteroidota bacterium | reverse complement strand
CAGGAACTCATTAATAATATACTTCGCCATAGCGGAGCCAGTTTTATTCACTGCACACAAAATGTAATGAATGATAGATTCTTTCTGCGCATTCACCATGATGGGAATGGGATAGAACAGGATGCTTACGAACATATGAGTAAAACAACAAATGGATTAGGTCTTAAAAATATCAAAAGCCGTGTGAGCCTGTTGGGCGGTACGGTAAGTTTTGAAAAAGATATTTCGAAAACATACTATAAGGTAACCGTTGAATTACCAAAAGATGACCCATGGAAAGAATAACAAGTGAATGTTTCCATTAATTTGGCTATTTTTAAATTCCAATATCTGATAAACTTATGGACACAATCCGTGTTGCAATTGCTGATGACCACAAAATATTTCGTAAAGGAGTGATTCTTTCCTTACGCCCCTACACCAATATTAAATTTGTTCAGGAAGCTGAAAATGGTGAAGCACTGCTGAATGGTTTAGCAGAATCGCAACCCGATGTAGTACTCATGGATTTGCGTATGCCAGGAAAAGATGGCATTGAAGCCACAAAAACGATCAGCAAACAAAACCCACAGATAAAAGTATTGGTGCTGAGTATGTATGAAGACGAACGATTTGTTTTTCACATGATGGAGAATGGAGCCAACGGCTATTTATTGAAGAATTCTGAACCGCAGGAAATACGTCGGGCTATAATGGATGTACATGAAAAAGGTTATTATCTTAATAATTATGTAAATCGTATTCTTTTAAAACGATCACATGCAAGAAACAAAACCACTCCAAGTCTGAACAGTGAAATAACATTGACAGATAAAGAAAAAGATGTGTTGCGTTTTATCTGTATGGAGTTTACCGCCCAGGAGATTGCACAAAAAATGGAAATAAGTGCAAGAACAGTTGAATCCATAAAGGACCGATTGATGGAACGGTTTGGAAGTAAGAATACAGCCGGGTTGGTGTTTTTTGCAGTAAAGAATAATTTGATTGAATAATCATTCAAAGATTTTAAAATACCATTTCGGGTATATCGCCATCCGCAATTAATCTTCCTGAAGTTTTAGATTTAATTTCTTCCACCGAAACACCTGGTGCCCGTTCAATTAATTTAAATCCATTCTCGGTAACATCAATTACTGCTATATCAGTTACTATCTTCTTTACACATTTCATTCCTGTTAATGGCAACGTACATTTTGATAATAATTTCGATTCACCCTTTGGGTTGGTATGCATCATAGCCACAATAATATTTTTTGCACTTGCTACTAAATCCATAGCTCCACCCATACCTTTTACCATCTTGCCGGGAATTTTCCAATTAGCTATATCACCGTCTTCACTTACTTCCATAGCACCTAAGACTGTTAAATCAACTTTTCCGGCACGTATCATTCCAAAACTCATTGCACTATCAAAAAAAACAGACCCGGGTACTATAGTAATCGTTTGCTTTCCTGCGTTTATCAAATCAGGATCTTCTTCGCCTTCAAAAGGAAATGGACCCATACCAAGCAATCCATTTTCACTTTGCAAAACAACATTTATACTTGCGGGAATATAATTGGCAACTAAAGTGGGAATACCAATACCAAGATTTACATAATACCCATCTTTTAATTCACGGGCTATACGTTGAGCCAATTGTTCTTTCGTTAATGCCATAAAAATGTTTTTTCAAAAGATGAATTGCTATAATTTTTTTCTTATCGTAAGTTGTTCAATCCTTTTTTCATAATTAATTCCCTGAAAAATTCGATGAACATAAATACCCGGTGTATGAATTGCATTTGGATCTAATTCTCCGGCTTGAACTAATTCTTCCACCTCTGCAATTGTTATTTTGCCAGCCATCGCCATCAATGGATTAAAGTTACGAGCCGTTTCATGAAAAATTAAATTCCCTTGTGTATCTCCCTTCCATGCTTTTACCATTGCAAAGTCTGCATCAAAAGCATATTCAAGCAAAAAATCTTTACCATTAAAATTTCTTATCTCTTTGCCATCTGCAACTTCTGTACCTATACCAGCGGGAGTAAATATTGCGGGCATTCCATAACCAGCGGCCATACATCTTGTCGCTAGTGTTCCCTGCGGAATTAATTCCACTTCCAATTCACCACTGAGCATCTGTCTTTCAAATTCTGCATTTTCACCTACATAGCTTGAAATCATCTTTTTTACCTGCCGCTGATGCAGCATCAATCCAATTCCAAAATCATCCACACCGGCGTTGTTAGAAATACATGTAAGGTTCTTATTGCCTTTTTTCACCAACGCTTTAATACAATTCTCGGGAATACCACAAAGCCCAAAACCACCAAACATTAAAATATTCCCATCCTGAATATCTTTAATTGCCTCTTCGGCATTTGAAACTACTTTATTCATATTATTTTTTTTGAGGCCAACTGCTTTACTACAATGAAGCGACAATTGCGACAGTTTATCCCGATATTTTATGAACCATTCATCGTCTTATAATTCAACGGAACAATAAACAGCCAATCTTTATCCTGCCAAATAGTTTTATACAGTTGAAGAAAATAAAAATAAGATTGTTTGATAATTAATGAGTCTGATTTTTCTAAACTTTCGACAATTTATAAACTAATTTCGAATTGGCTTTATTCCAAGTTTTCTTCTTTTTTTTAGTGAATCAATATTAGGACGGGGATTAATTGTTGAATCGGCGCTGCTTTCAATTTTATTACTATCATCAGTTTGCATTGTGTCAATCATAGGTGCCAGACTAGGCCTACCTCTTTCCTGCATTATTTTGTTGTTCCTTCCTTGTAATGTATCAAGTATTGTTTTCATTACTTTCGGATGCTGCTGATACCAGGTCAGGCTTTTTTTAAACTCATCCTTATTTGTGTTATGTATTTCAAGCA
>JANPEU010000653.1:0-2030 GCA_031423175.1 Bacteroidota bacterium | reverse complement strand
TTAGTATTGTTATTCGTTTTTTATTCCTCCTTCATTTTGTATTATGGAGCTAGTTTTATTGCTGTTTATTCAGCAAAGAAAAAATGGCCAATCAGGCCGAATAATAAAGCCTATAATAACAAAAATACTACGGGGTAATTTACGCCGTTGCCGGTGTTTTCTTCCACCGGCAACTGAGCGGTAGTGAAATTCTATAAAGAAATTTGGTAGGAAACCCCTCCATTGATGAGGTTGGTGGAGAAAACACCAACCTCATCGTGTTTTTTTATTGAAACACCTTCCGTGGTGAAAAAATCACAAAAAATATTTCTCATCGAATTCAATCTTGTGTTCTTTTAATAATTCACGGTATTCTTCTTCATATGTTTTGATGCGATGGTGTTCTTCCTGATTTTTCACATATTCTATCAGGTTATGTTTGGCATCAATATGATAAGTGAAAGCTCCATATCCATCCTGCCAGCCGCCGAAGTTGGGAAAGAGATTTTTCTCTTTTATCAGTGTAGTTGCAGACAGCTTGATGTCTTTCACCAGGTTTGCCAATGCAACAGACGGATGCAGGTCGGTGATGATGTGCAGGTGATCTTCCACACCGTTGATACGGTAAAGATGACAGTCTTTTTTCTTTAGCACTCCTGAGATATACTGAAAGAGCTTAGGTCTCTCTTTCTTTATCATCGTTCTCTCCCGGTGCTTGGTGCTGAAGACGATTTGGTAGAGGATTTGAGTGTAGGTACTCATGATGTTTTAGTTTTTGTGTGTCTTGCCACCGGTTGCACCGATGGTTATTCAAATTTAACCCCTTCGGGGTTTGTGATCGATTGTTACTCAAATTTAATCCGCCGCGGCGGATTTCGTAGCAAGACCCCGAAGGGGTCGAATGTGAGTAACACCGTATGGTATGCGGTGGAACAACTGTAGTAAGGGAAATGTGCTATGCAGTAATGATAGTACAACCAACCCTGAAGGGGTTGAATATCCTGTGATAGTTATTTACGCCGTTGCCGGGGTTTTCTTCCACCGGCAACTGACCTGTAATGAAAATTTATAAAGGAATTTAGTAGGAACTCCTCTATTGATGAGGTTGGTGGAGGAAAACACCAACCTCGGCGTGTTGTTTTATTGAAACACCTGCAAAGGCGAAAATTATTTCCAATGAGTTGCAAGGAAGATTCCAATTAAAATAATTGTTATCATGATTTGAAAAAAAATCCAAAACCATCCTCTACGTATAATTTTATAAGTTTCTACACTTGTGGTGTCTATTTTATGCATCATCGGTTTCTCAATATTGACTTCAGGATTGTTTAAAAAATCTATTATATCACACCATACTTTCTTTTCAGTCTGAAGATTGCGTTGGATTATTACAATATATGCAAGATGAAGTGATAGCAAAACAGCGCAAAGAGTTATCATCCAAAAATTTCCAAAATTAAATTGCTTGTAACTAATCGCAAGAACGAGTAACGTCCAAAAAGTTATATTAATTTTCCATTGATGACTTCTACTATCTCGAAATCTTTCTTGTTGAGATTTGTATATTTCAATCAGCATTTCTTTTGAGTATGGCATACTAGAGGTTTAACTAAAAATAAGTAATGTTTAGCAGGCTTACCAAGCGATAAAAAATGAGACTTAACAAATGATGATAGAAGCACTATGGCCCGGCCAACACCCTTCGACATGCTTCGACAAGCTCAGCATGACATTAAACCATCTTCTCCACATTCTCTTAAAATTTGTGGAAAACCCTGAAAGCCAGTATCGTTAAGCCCTTTATTCCCGTAAATTCGCCCCATATAAAATAAGAAACAGTGAGATTAAAGAGCTTAGAAATCAAGGGATTCAAAAGTTTTGCTGATAAAACGATTGTAAATTTTGACGACAACATTACGGGCATCGTAGGCCCCAATGGTTGTGGTAAATCCAATATTGTGGACAGTATCCGCTGGGTGATTGGTGAGCAAAAGATCAGCCACCTGCGGAGTGAGAACCTCGACAGTTTAGTGTTCAATGGCTCCAAGACC
>JANPEU010000652.1:0-3202 GCA_031423175.1 Bacteroidota bacterium | reverse complement strand
ACTGATACCAAACCTGTTTTGAAATTTAAATATTTTTAACCAGGCAAAAATTGAAGTTTATTTTCATAAAATAGTCAAAAAAACTTATGAAGCATCAATGATTTCTTCTTTCCTCACCCAACTAATTTTTTTACCAAAACCCAAACTGTTATCTGTGAACTTGACACTGTTTATTTGAATTATCCATATTTCACCCGGCATAGCGAGTGCCATTGGATGTTGTTTATAAAAAAATGTTGCGGTATTTTTTGACATTGGATCTAAACCTGGCAAAACGATTCCTTCAAATTGAATTCCTTTAATCATTAGTTTATTCAGCCTATCAGGCAAAATCGTTCCTGCAATACAGGGGTTTTCAGAAATTATTTCTGAATGACGTGCACTGGATGACGATTTGAAATACAACAATCCTTCATCGCTGTTGAATGCATAGAAACAACTGAAACAATAAGGACTTCCATTTTTATCAACGCAACATATACTTGCACATGTTTGTTTTTTGATAAATTGAATAATGCACTCTTTCATTTTACTTCACTCCTTCAAGTATTTTAATATAATTCGCTCTTTCGTATGCTGTAGGGTCTGAAATATTTTGCTGGCTCATTGTTCCTTTAAAAGCATTGATATTATCAAAGCCCATCATATACATCCAGTCCTGCAACTCCTTATTCATTATTTTTAAATAGGGGATGCCATTCTTATATAAAGAAGAAGCAGTCATCACCACATCAGCTCCGGCAAGCAGGTACTTGATAACTTCAATTGCACTTTGAACACCGGTGGTAGCTGCCAGTGATAAGTTTACTTTTCCATATAATAAACCAATCCACAATAAAGGCAACCTGATTTCACTGGATTCACTGTAATGCAAATTCGTTTTAATCACCAGCTCATTGATATCAAAATCGGGTTGATAGAAACGATTGAAAAGTACCAATGCATCAGCTCCTGCATTTTTCATCCGCAATGACATATTACCCATGGCACTGAAATAGGGATTCAGTTTTACTGCCACCGGTATTTTTACCGTTTGTTTAATTGATTCTATAATATTCAGGTAGCGGTGTTCCACTTCCGATGAAGACATCGCTATATCACCCGGTATAAAAAATATATTCACTTCAATTGCATCTGCGCCTGCCTGCTCCATCAGCTTTGAATAGTCTATCCACCCTTTTGTAGTAATGCCATTCAAACTGCCAATGATAGGTATATCAACTTTTTCTTTTGCAATACGGATATTCTCCAGGTATTCATCAGTACCGATATTATAATCATCCACATCGGGAAAATAATCCAAAGCTTCGGCAAAAGCATGCGTTGTACCAGCAATAATTTTTTTAAACTTAAGCTCTTCCTTTTTAATTTGTTCTTCAAACAAAGAAAACAGCACCACCGCCCCTGCGCCATTATCTTCCATTTTCACAATGTTGTCTGTTTGTTCTGACAATGTGCAAGCCGAAACGATGATGGGTGAGTTTAATTCCATCCCCATGTAAGTTGTTAGCATTTTCATATTTGAAAATTTTTATTAAGCAATCGGAACAAAATCACTGGCTTTCTTTATAGCCAGCTCTTCATAGGTTTTCCATTTCAGGTTTACTAAATCCTGTGCATGTATCATCAGCTCTTCTGCTACTTTGGGATTTGTCATCGTAAGTACTTTATACCGCAATTCATTGTAGGCATAATCTTTTAATGACATCGTTGGTCTTGGTGAATCCAGTACAAACGGATTTTGATTTTTCTTTCTCAGCACAGGATTATATCGCAGCAATGGCCAGTGACCACATGCAACGGCACTATTTTGCTGGGTCAATCCATCTTTCAAATCGTATCCGTGAGCAATGCAATGACTATATGCTAAAATCAATGATGGGCCATCGTAAGCTTCAGCTTCTCTCATAGCTAATAAAGTTTGTTGTGGGTTGGCACCAAAAGCAATTCTCGCTACATATACATTACCATATGACATAGCCTGCATCGCTAAATCTTTTTTACCTCCAACCTTACCACCAGCGGCAAATTTTGCCGTAGCAGCAGTTGGTGTTGCTTTGGAAGATTGTCCCCCAGTGTTTGAATACACTTCTGTATCCAGCACCAGTACATTTATATTTCTTCCGCTAGCTATTGCATGGTCCAATCCACCATAACCAATATCATAAGCCCAGCCATCACCACCAACTAACCATACACTGCGGCGAACTAATTGGTCGGCTACAGATAATAGATGCGCTGCAGAAGAACTGTTCATCGTTCTCAACTTCTCTTTTAATTGTTGTACCCGTAATTGCTGAATGGCCAGTTCAGATTCCTGAATTTGTTTAGCATTTAAAATTTCGTCAACAAATTTTTCTCCTAACTCATTTTTTAATTCTGACAAATATTGTCTCGCTACACCTAATTGTTTATCTGCAGTAATCCGCATACCCAAACCAAACTCTGCATTATCTTCAAACAATGAGTTGGACCATGCAGGGCCTCTTCCTTCTTTATTCATTGTCCATGGTGTGGTAGGAAGATTACCTCCGTAAATAGAAGAACATCCTGTTGCATTCGCCACTAATAATCTATCACCGAATAGTTGTGATAATAATTTTATATACGGTGTTTCACCACAACCGGCGCAAGCCCCGGAGAATTCAAATAGCGGTTCAAGAAATTGTGCACCATGCACCGTAGAGAAATCAATTTTTGAACGGTCATTCCAGGGAATGTTTTCAAAAAATTCAATATTTTTTTGCTCTTTTTTAAGAACCGGTTCTTTGTCAGCCATATTGATAGCCTTGCGGGAACGGTCAAGCAGATCCGTTGCCGGGCAAACTTCCACACATAAATTACAACCGGTACAATCTTCTAAATAAACCTGTAATGCATATTGTGTTTCCGGAAATCCTCTTGCATTGATCGGGGCTGATTTAAAATCTTCCGGTGCTTTGATCAAATGGTCTTTATGAAAAAACTTAGCTCGTATCACACTGTGCGGACAAACATAAGCACAGTTACCACACTGGATACAGGTATCGGGTTCCCAGATGGGCACTAAATCAGAAACATTTCTTTTTTCCCATTGCGTAGTGCCGCTGGGGTAGGTTCCATCCACCGGCATTTTACTAACTGCTAATTCATCCCCATGACCTGCCATCATGATCGCAGTCACTTCTTTTACAAAGTCGGGCGCTTTATCAGCCACCGTGAG
>JANPEU010000651.1:0-1549 GCA_031423175.1 Bacteroidota bacterium | reverse complement strand
TGTTTTTACTGCTTCCATTGTGGCGCAAAGATGCAGATAACTGTTGATAAAAATTCAAAACGGCTGTTAGGGTGTATAAGATTTGAATCTTATTTTTGAAGCCAATGAAAAACATCTTTGTAAAAAAAATATTCCCTGCTTTTTTATTTATTCTTATACTCTCGGGTTGCGGACTTCCCTCAGAAACAAAAAAACCAACTGAAGAAGATTCACTTATTTATTATCCACCCACACCGGAAAAAATAGAAAAGAATGAATTCAGAAAATTATATCGTGAAATTTCTGACCTATTTGACACCAGCCTATTGAATGGAAATTTTAATGGCGGAATTTTGATAGCTAAAAACGGAACTATTCTCTACGAAAAATACCAGGGTTTAAAAAAATTAAATACAACAGATACTTTAAAAGCTGAAACGCCTTTTCATATTGCATCCACTTCTAAAACATTTACGGGCATTGCAGTTTTAAAATTAGTTGAGCAGGGAAAAATAAGCCTTGATGACAGCCTGCAAAAGTTTTTTCCTGGATTTCCGTATGCTTCAATAACAGTAAAAATGCTGCTCAGTCACCGCAGCGGTTTACCCAACTATATTTATTTTTTATCCAACAGCAAAAGAGATAAAAAGAAAATGGTTTATAACCCCGATGTGCTGGATTTTTTAATGACCGAAAAACCGAATGCTGATTTTAAAGCGGGTACAAGATTCGCTTATTCCAACACGAATTTTGTTTTGCTTGCATTGATTATCGAAAAAATTTCGGGGCAGTCATTTCCTGAATATATGCAGCAAACTATTTTTACCCCGCTGCAAATGAAAAATAGTTTTGTTTTTACCTGGAATGATTCAGCAAACGTGATTAGCTCTTATTTAAACAACGGCACTCCGTATCAAAATGATTTTCTGGAAGGAACCTATGGTGATAAAAATATTTATTCAACACCACGGGATTTATTAAAATGGGATCAGGCATTGTATGCCGGCAATTTTATTAAACAAGAATTATTGGATTCTGCATTTACACCCTACAGTTTTGAAAAACCATCCATTCATAATTATGGAATGGGTTGGAGAATGATGTTACTACCCAATGGTAAAAAAATTATTTATCATCATGGCCGCTGGCATGGTTTCAATTCTGTCTTTGCAAGACTGCCTGATGAAAAAGCAACGATTATTATTCTTGGCAACCGGCTTACCTGGAAAGTTTACCAGGCTGCTGGCAGATGCTATAATATATTTGGCAACTATTTTCCCGATGAAAAAATTGGACCCGATGATGATCCGGTTATTTTAAATGATAAAAATACTTCGCCAAAGCTTAACCAGATAAATAAATCGAAGAAGATAAGTAAAAAATAATTTTTTTAGACGCTCATATTGATGAAGACTCTTCAATTCGTACGGGGTCTTGTCATACCGAGTGGCGCCGTTATTAAGTTTCGACCTTAAAGAATCTTAGCGAGGTATCTCAAACTGACAATAACGGCCAATTCTTATTTTGAGGTACTATGAAAATATTTGAACCACAATAGACACAATAGGCA
>JANPEU010000650.1:0-2929 GCA_031423175.1 Bacteroidota bacterium | reverse complement strand
ATTAGGAATTCCAATTGTTTGCCTAAGCGAGGTAATTCAAAAAGGTAAAAAACTCTACTACAAAAAAAACAATATCGAAATTGAGATAAAACGAATTTACAATCGGTTGATTTTTGATGACTTAGAAGCCCACCCCAATTTTAAATATTCGATTGATTTATTTGGAGATTTGGATGTAGAATGGGTGGCACATCCCAATTGGTTTTATAGAATTAGTAAATACACAATGCCTTTTTTTAAAAATGCTTTTGTGCCTGAAACAATTTTTTTGAGTGAGTTAAAAACTATTCCAAAAGATTTAGAAAATTATGTTCTAAAACCTTTGTTTAGCTTTTCGGGTATGGGAGTAATTATTGATGTTAAAATTGAAGATATTACTTCTATTGATGACAAAGAAAATTGGATTTTGCAACGCAAAGTTGAATATGTGGATGCCATCCAATCGCCCGAAGGTGGCGTGAAATGCGAAATACGCATGATGTATTTGTGGCCAGATGGTGATGCACGCCCTACTCTATCCATTAACCTCGCAAGAATGAGCCGGGGCAAAATGATTGGTGTTCGATACAACAAAGATTTTAATTGGGTGGGCGGAACTGTTGCCATGTTTGAGATGTGAAAAAACATTCTTTTTTAATAAATTACAAACCGCTTTATCGCTTTGCAGGATTTTTAATCCTGCTAAATAATTTGCAATTCTTTTACAAACAATACAAGTTCATTTTAATTTACAAAAAATAATTTTAAAGATACATGATGCCGAAGGATTGAAAATCCTTCGGAGCTGTAAATCCTTCGGAGCGAATTGAAAATCCTTCGGGGCGGATGATTGAAAATATAAAGTTAAAGAGAAGTACAAAAGTTCAACGATGTATGTAAAGTCCAAATAAAAGCTGAACAATATTACAAATACCTATTATTATTAAAATTGCCCAACTGGCACAAAACCCAATTGTGTAGGCGATTTTATTTTAAGCCGCCTTAATTTTTCCTTCACGAATTTGAAGCATAAAATTTTTCTTTTCAGCCAAAGTCATTCCTTCCATCATTTTTGCCATTTTTTCTTTTATGGCTCTGAAAAATACAACACTGTCAAAGGTTTTTACTTCTTTAGCTTTCATTTTTTAAAAATTCTAATGGTGAACGAATGTCTATAAATGGATAACCTAATCGGATATTAATTGAATTGAACATTTTTATTTTGTCAAAATTTACAATGTGTTTAAAGTTCCAACTAATTAAACAGTCTAACCGGTTTACAGATGCCAATGCGATATGATAAGCATCGTTCTCACTTGATTTTCCCAACGCCTTTTCTTTAATGTAAGTTTGGGTCAGGGTTTCAACCTCATCGTCAATTTCAATATGCCTTATGCAGTCAGTTGGAATAAGATTTTTTACTTCCTTAATATGGTCAGGCGCAAACTCAAGTTCGGTTTCATTTACTTCTGAAAAATAAACAAAGAACTCCTTGTTAATTATCCTTTCAAATAATTGCTTCGTTGCTTCTTCAAACTCCTCGTCGTAGTAACCGCCGATAACAGAAGTGTCAATATAAATGCGTTGTCTCATACTTAGGTAAAGGTAGCAAAAATCTGGTCTCTTTTCTATTAGCCTTTACTAATGTTATGGGCAGTTTTATCTATAACATTCTCCTGTCGAACTTAAACAACCAGTATTTGAATCTCCTCCACACGCATCACATATCCAAGTGTTATTGATATTATCGTGTTCATAGGAAGTATCTTCATTTGAACTGTTGTAACCTTCGCTGTCCGCATTGTCAGAGTAGAAAAGGTCACCGTCAAAAAACAATGTTTCGTTTAGAACTCTCGTTAAGGGATTTAATTTTAAAACCTTTGAAGTTAATGGCTCTACAATCTCAAACTCGGTTCTGTTTTGCAAATCCTCTTCATTATTAAACTCTATCAAATTACAAGTCCCTTCTTTTTCATTAACGCTTATTACAATTTGTTTGTCCCATACTTTTATGTATGTATTCCAAAAATGGTATACTAAACCGAGAATTTGAGGATGATTCCAAAAAACTGATTGCCTTATCAGGCATTTATTGACAAAATCATAATACAATTCTATCATTTTCCCATTTTGCATTTCAAATGAAACTCCTGTATGGATAATAAAAGTATTATCCTTGTCATAAGGAAAATCGGCAGAATAAAACGAGTTGTTGATTGAGCTAATGACATTGTTCAGGTTATCGGCATGGAGGTGAGTTATTGCTTGCGTAAAAGACATATTTTGTTATTTACAGTCTAACTCCTTCTTTTATTGTTGCTACTAAATTTCTAACAAATAAATTACGAGATAGAATACCCTTACTTAGATAGCCTATTCGGTATTTTCCTGATTCTGTGTTTTCATAAAGCAAGAACTCATCTGGATTACTATTTGTTGTTTCGATATAAAATTTGTTTTCATCTTTTGGGTCACGACCAAGTATTTTAGAGTTAGAAATTTCATACTCTGAAAAAATAATTTCATAAGATTTTTTTAAACCTTTATTATTTTTAATATACTCCAGGTCAATCCGTATGGATAAATTATTGGGGAATAAAGTAGGTGTTTTTTTAAACAATCTAACCCTTGCAACAATTGGATAATAGTTACTGTCGGGGTATAATTCAAATTCGTCACTGCAAACAATTTGGTTGTGTTTTTCTGAATAAAATAAGGGCAACTCTTTGCCACCTGTTCGAAGCCCAACTAATGTAATGTCGCCGCCATAAAGTTCCAGCTTTATAAGACTGATGTCTTCGTTAGTCTGGGCTTTTGTGTCAAGGCCCATAAGGAAGCATAAGGCGATAAGCGGATAACGCATATATTTTGAATTGTTTTTGATTTTATTGGTTGTGTCGAATAGGGTTAACAAAAGAGGGTCAAGTAAAAAATGTCTTGACACTGCCAC
>JANPEU010000649.1:0-2864 GCA_031423175.1 Bacteroidota bacterium | reverse complement strand
CTTGAAACGAAAATAGTGCCAGTAAAGTTTAAAGGAAATGCAAAAAAGAGAATGGTGAGTTGTGAATTGTGAGTTAATCCCTGATATTGTCAGTCTGCAAATTCAATTAAGCGTATGCTTCACTTATTTTGAAACCTATTCTCAATTGACAACTCACCATTCACCAATTTATTCAAACAATTCTGTTTTCGATTTTGGCCTTCTGCTATCATACCATTGGAAAGAGGGGAGGCGCATTTCACCGGGACTTTTTTGTTTAATAGGCCAGATCGTTCCGATGACTGCACTTCTGAAAACAACTTTATCTAATTCTTTTTCTTTGAAATAAATGTCCATTGCATCTGATTTGGATTCATTAATGCCGGTATATGCGCTGTCTTCATCCTGTAAAAAATAAATACATTCTGCCAAACCTCTGGCACGGACCGAATCAATATTGCCATCGAAAAAAAAGCCATCCATCCGATTTGATTTTACCTGGTTGAAAACACCAGCTTCTACTTCATTTACTAAAAAACTGTTGTTGATTACTTTTAACCGATCCGCTTTTTTATTTTTTGTAAATAATAAGATTGTATCGCCGGTTACCTGATTTTTTTCTTTGCTCCATACAATCGGATTATAGTACATCCGGAAAGTTGAATCTTTAAAACTATAAAAAAGGCTGTCACATACTGCTTGTAATGAATCAGAAAAAATGCGGACATTTCTATATGCTTCAAAGTAACGGTTGGTACTATCTTTTTTTCCGGTAGTGTCTTTTTTATTTAGATCAATAATTCTAACGCCAGTAATTTTTTCTACGAATGCCGTATCTCCACCGGATGTTATGGATTTCTTTATTACACTATCTATTTTTACCAAATCCGGTGGCTTTACTTTAAGTGTGGTATCCTTTATAATTGTATTCTGTTTTATAACACTATCCGAATTGAATGTTACCGAATCTTTGGTAATCCTTGCTGAATCTTTTAAAAGAATCCGGTTTTTAGCTATGCTATCTGCTTTGATTGATTCAGCAATCTTTTTTTGCTTTACGAGTTCTTTAGCAATAGAATCTTTTTTTGCATACAAATCCGTCAGCCTTCCCGAAAACAATGTATCGGCTGAGATAAAGATTGAATCATTCTCCTGCTTTATTATCATTAATGGTTTTTTTGTGGCAAGCAATGTTTCATTTTTGTTATCCCGAAAAACATTACCAGCGATAATGGTTGTTTTTTCAACCGTATCAATTATTACAACATTGCCTTTGAACTGAGATACGCCGGTGCTGTCATTAAAAGCAATACTATCTGCCCTAACCGTAAATTGTTTATCGAAAATTTTTGGCCTGCCACCAAACTCTGCATTTCCTTTTTTTAAATCATAATAGCCATCGCTGGTTTCTATAACTCTGCCGCTGCTATCTTTTATATACGTGTATGCTATAAATCTTGCAATCTGGGTTTCGGTATTTATCAGCAAGGAATCTGTCTTTATATCATAGGCAGGATCTTTTAATACTACATCTTTTTTAAAATACACATCTTTTAAATCTGTATAATAAAATCCTTCCTGGCTGGTGATAACTGTTTTTTTGTTTATCACCTTTCCGCCTTTTTTATAGATACCAATTTTCGTATTTACATCATACTCCAATTCGGGAGTAGTCAATATACCTTTGCCATCGGTAAGTTTTACATTGCCGATTAAAAAAGCCAGACGCTTATCCTGAAAGTAACGGAGATAGTCGGAGTAAACATGTGCCGTATCGCTGTCATTGATATGTACTTTACCAAAAGCTTCAAATATCTTTGTACGATTATTTATTACACAACTATCACAATCGATATAGGTACTTCCCTGTTTCAGTTTTACATTGCCAGCTAAGATTTGTAATTCTGTGGAGTCATCAATCCTCAGCATTTCCAATTTGCGAACACCGGGTAAAATTTCAATTACCCGTAAACTATCATCGGCAGTTGTTGTATTTGTTTTTGGGGCATTGGGCAATGATTGTGCCTGCAGAAAATTTATTCCACAAAAAAACAGTGCAATAAAAAATAATAAAGTAAAACGATTAATCATTAATTGCCTTTATTGGCTGCTGAATCTTTCGGTGTTGGCGAAGTTAGAGGTCCTGTTTTATCTTTTCTGTTAAAGATAATATTACCGGTATATCTTTTTGGATGAACACGTAAATCATCTGTTAAGGTTTCAAGGCTGTTTAAGTTTTTTTGTATCTGATCATAAAGATCTTTACTGTTCATCAGCTTGCCCAGCGTATTATCATTTGAATTTAATTTTGAAACCACACCCTTCATGGTAAGCAAGGTATTTTTCAATTCATCAATGGTAGATTGAATATCCAGTTCTGTAAATTTATTGGCGGCACGTTTAATGGTGCTGATGGTTTGGGTAATGCTATCGTTATTGCGTTTTAAATTTTCTGTAATGGATTGTACATTGTTAAGTGAACTTGCCAATGGCCCTTTTTCTGTATTCAACATTATTTTTAAACTACCGGTAGATGTTTCAAGGTTTTGCAGCGTACTCATTAAACTTCCTTTCAACTGCGAGTTTAAAAATTTGTTGGTATTGCCTAACACTGTTTTAATAGAATCAATGGCATCGCGAAGTTTACTTAAGGTAGGATTTAATTGAGCTTTTACATCGCTTAATAAACTTGCAGACAGATCGGTTCTAAGTGTATCATTATTTTTTAAATACTCAGCAGCATTGCCAAATGTAATATTAATATAAGTAGAACCGATTAATTCAGATTCGATTGTAGCAATCGAATTTACAGGAATGTTTACATCCCGTTTTAAATTGATTGTAACGACGATACCGGAAAGATTTTTATCTTTTTCTTTATAATC
>JANPEU010000648.1:0-4510 GCA_031423175.1 Bacteroidota bacterium | reverse complement strand
AGAATTTTCAAATGTTGATTTTATTTATCCGCATACAGGCATTCAGGCGTTGAAAAATTTTAACCTTAAAATCAAGCAAGGTGAAAAAATTGCCATCATTGGTAAAACAGGGAGCGGAAAATCTACCATAGCTCAATTGCTGTTAAGGATGTATGATGCTACGAGTGGAACTATATTAATAGAAGGAGAAAATATTAAAGATTGGAATTTAAATTCTTTAAGAGAACAAACAGGCTATGTACCACAGGATGTATTTCTATTCAGTGAAACCGTTGAAAATAATATAGGCTTTGGTGTAAATGAACCAAACGAAAAAATTATTGATGCAGCAAAAAATGCAGGGATCCATAGCGAAATAGAACGCTTTAGTGAAAGGTATAAAACGCTGGTCGGAGAGAGGGGTGTAACATTAAGTGGCGGGCAGAAACAACGGATTTCTATTGCAAGAGCTTTGATAAAAAATACCTCATTGGTGATTTTTGACGATTGTCTGAGTGCAGTGGATGCAAAAACAGAAAAGGAAATTGTTGGCAATCTTTACAGCTCTTTAAAAGAAAGAACCGTGATCATCATTACGCATCGGTTATTTACACATTTTAATTTTGATAAAATAATTGTGTTGGAAGATGGACAAATAACAGAACAGGGTACACATGATGAGCTGATTTCATTTAATAAATATTACGCTTCTATTTATTACAGACAGATGAGTGGAATGAGTATAGGCACTTAACAGTAATCAGATTTGGCTGTTTCAAAAACATCTATATATTTGTAACTTCTTAGTATAAACAACTGATTTTTAAACTATAAAATTTAATAAAGTGGCGTACGAGAACAATGACAAAAAGATGGAGAGCATTTACAGTAAACGCCTCCGTGCAGGAAAAAGAAGAACTTATTTTTTTGATGTAAGAGAAACACGTGGCAAAGATTATTACCTCACCATTACAGAAAGCCGGAAGCGATTTGATGATAATGGATACGACAGACATAAAATTTTTCTTTACAAAGAAGACTTCAATAAATTTATAAAAGCATTAGGTGAGACAATTGATTATGTGAAAACAGATTTAATGCCTGACTTTGATTTTGATGCATTCAATCATGATAACCCAGAGGGATTTGAAGGTGCTCCAGAAAATGGAACCACTACAGATGCTGTTGCAGAATCACCGGTAGAAATAGTAGCGGTGAAAGAAGAAACTCCTGTTGCAGAAGATACGATAACTCCATCTGCCTCTGAGGAAGTAGATAAGTGGTAATTAATTTTTGTAAAAAATATTAATTCCCGTTTGGCTTTATAGCCGGGCGGGTTTTTTTTTGAAAAAATTTTTAATCGTATTTCTCCGTATTAATTCGAATTAAAATCGGGCAATTTTACTTCTTTCAACACTGAATTAGTTTCTAAATTAGCCGAGATTTTAAAACCAATATCCCATGCTTAAAAAAATTACAAGCTTCTCAGCCTGCCTGCTACTGTTTACTTTACTATTCAGCTGCAAATTCAGAAACAACACAGGAAAAATTTATATTCAAGAAGGTGAAGAAAAAGAATATGATGGCCCGATGGAAATCGGATTACAAGAGTATGAAAAAACAATAGACCCGGCATTAGGTTATGTGCCAGCCAACCGATTATGGGATGCCATAGAATTTACAAATGCTAAAAAAGACCAGGTTGCAGGAATGCGGTTGTCTTCAAGCTATTCATGGTCATCAAGGGGGCCAATTTATGATGTGGTGGGACCCAGTAACGGAAACTCCAGAGCAAATAATGAATACACATCGGGAAGAATGCGGGCAATATTAGTGGATGCAGGAGATGCAACGGGTAATACTGTTTTTGCAGCAGGTGTAAATGGTGGATTATGGAAGACTACTAATTTTCTTACAGCTCCAGCAAACTGGACTGTGGTCAGCGATAATTTTGCAAGCATTTCTCTTACTTCTATCGTTCAAGATCCTACCAACGCAAATACAATGTACTTTGCTACCGGTGAAGCACCGAGCAATTCGGATGCTGTATATGGTAGAGGTATTTGGAAATCTACCGATCATGGGGTAAACTGGACACAACTTGCATCAACAACAAATTACTGGCGTTGTTTTAAAATGATTTGTGATGCGTCCGGAAATGTTTATCTCGCTTTAAGAACTACATCTGCCCCTTTACCAACTCAATCAAGTGGATTAGTTCGTTCAACAGACGGAGGTGCTAACTGGACAAATATTACACCTTCCGGACTTACATCTTCCAATTCCCATTGTACAGATATTGAAGTAAGTTCAACAGGTCGTTTGCATGTAAGTTTTGGTTATTCAACCGGAGCAGGTGGTGTAAGTAATTATCGATATACTGATATACCTGCAACTGTTGCCTCAGGCACTTGGTCTTCTGCTGCTGCAGGTATGATAACCGCCGCAAACAGAATTGAACTAGCAGTAGTTGGAAATGTAGTTTATGCTGCACCAACCAATGGTTCTAATAATGTTGTTGATTTATACCGTTCAACTGATGGCGGAGTAAACTGGGCACAACAAAATGGAGCTGGATATACCACAAGTTTATCCAATACTCAGGGCTGGTATAATATTACACTTGCCATCAATCCAAATTTTACAGACAGTGTTATGATTGGTGGGTTGGATGCATATCTTTCTGTAAACGGAGGAAGTACAGTTACCAGGCGTACAAGATGGGTAGGTGCAACAGGACCTTATGTACACGCCGATCATCATTTTATGCAATGGTATAATGTTGGAGCCGAAAGAAGAATTATTATAGGTTGTGATGGAGGAATATTTCTTTCAAGGGATAATGGTTTAACGTTTAGTGACAGGAACCGAAATCTTTCTTTAAAACAATTCTTTTCAGTTTCTATGCACCCAACACTTACAGATTATATGCTGGCTGGTGCACAGGATAATGGAAACCATCAGTTGAATGGTCCAGGGCTTACATCGTCTGTTGAGGTAGTAGGTGGTGATGGTGCTTATGTACATATCGATCAAAACCAACCTCAATATCAATTTACAAGTTATGTACGAAACGAATATCACAGAAGTACAAACGGAGGCAGCTCTTGGTCAACTGTTACCCTATCAACTACAGAAGGTTTATTTATAAATCCTTTTGACTATGATGATAATATTAATATGATGTATTGCAGCAATGGAATTTCATCAGCCCCAAACAATCAATTTAGAAGATGGGAGAATCCCCAGTCAGGATCAACAAATACCATTTTTACTTTAAGTGCTTTAACAAGGACAACAAACAGCAATCCAACTGCATTTAAAGTTTCGCCTTATACAGCCGACAGAGTTTATATTGGCAGCAGCAGAGGTGTACTGGTACGGCTTGACAATGCAAGTACAGTAAATAATAATGCACAGGCAGATGCAAATACAACTGCTATTGGCAGTGCTTTGTTTCCAGTAGGCACAATAAATTGTGTGGCAGTTGGAACAAATGATAATAACCTGCTTGCAATTTTTACAAACTATGGTGTAAGCAATGTATGGTCAACAACGGATGGTGGTACTAACTGGACAGTATGTGATGGTAACCTTCCTGATATGCCGGTGCGCTGGGCAGTATTTGAAAATGGGAGTAATAGTAAAGTTATATTGGGAACCGAAGCCGGAGTTTATACGACTGATTTATTAAATGCTGCTTCTACTGCGTGGACGCCTCAACCCGGTTTTCCTACTGTAAGAACAGATATGCTTAAGTTAAGAGCATCGGATAATATTATTGCAGCAGCTACACATGGTCGTGGTATATTCACGGCAAATCTTGCGGCTGTATTACCCGTTCGGGATGTTGTATTAAATGGGTCTTTAAATGGAAATGGAAAATCGATATTAAACTGGACAGCTGTGGATGTTACGAATGAAACAAAATTCAGATTGCAATACGGAACTGATGGATCCCGATTTACGGATATTACCAATTTATCCTACAATGCAAGAAGATATGAACATGCATTTGGGGCAGCTACAGGTTATTATCGAATCATTGCAACAGAAGATAATCGTCCGGATGTTTTTTCAAATATTGTTTCAGTTAAAAACAATAAACCAGTAAAAGGTGTGCAATTAAATGTATTGCCCAACCCGGTTCAATCAAATGCTTCATTTGAATTAAGCACCAGTGATGGAGGCGGAAAATTCGAATGGCAATTACTGAATAACAATGGGCAGGTTTTACAAAAAGGATCGGGTAGTTTGCCAGAAGCAGGAAGAATATTTCAACCTGTAAATGCTGCAGTATTGCCAACAGGCAGATATACAATCCGGCTCGGTTTGAATGGCAAAACATTTACAGCGCCATTTATAAAACAATAATTAATACCGAATCGCTATACAATTTAGTCCAAAATGAAAGTCGTTTCTGCTCTCGGTATTATACTGGATTTTTTGGATTAAAGAATAAATCAAATTGGTATAACCCAACAGTCATGATAAATTAAAAGCTGTCTGTATCTTGCAGACGGCTTTTTTA
>JANPEU010000647.1:0-4121 GCA_031423175.1 Bacteroidota bacterium | reverse complement strand
TCTTAGGTTTTAGTTAAAATAAAAATTTTTATTCTTCCCTGCTTTTTCTTCCTTTATTTTGCAATAAACCAATATTAGAATGGCAGAAGCTTTAATAGAAATCAGAAACGCAAATATTTATCAGGGAAACAGTTTGATATTGCAAGATGTAAACCTTACAGTAAACAAAGGAGAGTTCGTTTACCTGCTTGGTAAAACCGGAACTGGTAAATCGAGTTTGCTAAAAA
Organism: Bacteroidota bacterium; assembly: GCA_031423175.1. Classification (GTDB taxonomy): domain Bacteria; phylum Bacteroidota; class Bacteroidia; order Chitinophagales; family Chitinophagaceae; genus VBAR01. The sequence continues at coordinate 3,894 of JANPEU010000647.1, read as the reverse complement.
CATTATATGGCGAACTTACTTTAACTGAAGGTGAAGGGAGTGTGGTGGGACATAATCTAAGAAATCTTAACTGGAAGACTATCCCATTTCTCCGTCGATCGTTGGGTGTAGTTTTTCAGGATTTTCAATTACTTACAGATCGTAATGTAAACGATAATCTGAAATTTGTTTTGCGTGCCACCGGATGGGCCGATAATAAGCTTATGGACGAGAAAATTTCTGATGTGCTTAGTAATGTGGGATTGAAATCGAAAGGATTTAAAATGCCTTTTGAATTAAGTGGAGGTGAGCAGCAACGTGTAGATGTGGCACGGGCATTATTAAATTCTCCCAAATTGATTCTTGCAGATGAGCCTACCGGTAACCTGGATCCCGAAACTTCAGATGAAATTATGGGCTTGCTTTTTCAGATTGCAAAAGATTATGGTACAGCAGTGGTAATGGCTACACATGATTATATCGTTGTACAAAAATTTCCCGCAAGGATGATACGTACCGAAAATGGTCGTGTTATGGATAATGCACAAATGTAAAGTTTGAGTCTTTCTATTCTCATACCAATTTATAACAGAGATGTTACGTTGCTTGTTTCCTCATTGGCAAAATTGATTTCAAAAGAAAGAATTGTTGGTGAAATTATTTTATTAGATGACGCATCTGATGAGTTGTATAATAATTTAAATTCCAAACTGGCAGCGGGTGATTTTATTTTATACTCCCGCAATGAAAAAAATCTCGGAAGAGATTTTACCCGGCAATTGCTTGCACAAAAAGCGAGGTATGCGCATCTTTTATTTTTGGACTGTGATGTTAAAATTATTAAGTCAGAATTTATCGGGGCCTATTTTGATCAGGTAAAAAGGAATATTTCAGTTTGTACGGGTGGGTTAGTGTATAATGAAAACAAGCCGGGAGATTGTAAATTCAAACTGCACTGGAAATACGGGACAAACCGTGAAAGTAAACGAAATGAAAAGAATGAAATATTACTGTTAAGTAATTTTTTAATTCGCAAAGAAATCTTTTTAAGTATTGAATCCACTTCGCCACTTGAGCAATACGGGCATGAGGATACCTTAATTGGTATTGAGTTAAAGAAAAAGAATATTACAATCCACTCAATTGATAATCCCGTATTGCATGAAGGGCTTGAGGAAAATTCAGTTTTTATAAAAAAATCTTTGCAAGCTGTTGAGAATTTAGTAACACTTGAAAAAAAAGTGGGCACAGCTAGCATGTCAGAGCATGTAAAATTGTATCGCTGGTATAAAAAATTTTCAGGATTGTTTATTACTGGTTTTATTGAAAGAGCAGAAAGGATATTTCATCTATCAATCTTAAAAAATCTTAATTCCTGTAATCCGCATTTGCATTACTATGATTGGATTCGATTAGCTCATTTTATCAGGCTGAAGAAAAAAAAACGATAGGTTATTTTTTTCAAAACAAGCCTCTACCTATCAATGTTTAAATTTCTGAGTTAACCAGTGGCAAATAAATTTTTATAAAAATCAATCAGCTTTTTTTCCTCGTTTTGCCAGTTTAGTTCTTGTCGTGCTTTTATACAATTTGCTTTCAACCGATTTCTTTTTTCTTCATTCTTCAGCAAACCGTTTATAGTAGTTGAAATCGTTTCGGGGTTCAGGTTATCAATCAATAGGGCCACTTCATATTGGTTATTTATTTTATCATACTCAGGGTAGTTCATACTGATTTGTGGAACTGCTGCATGGATATAATCAAAAAATTTATTGGGTAATGCAAGCCATTGATTCAGCCCTTCTTTTTCTGCTAATGCAATGCCGATTGTTGCTTGTTGCGAAATAGTTCTTAGTTTTTCAGGCAATGTCCAGCCTTTCAGTTCAATTTTTTCTTCAACCTTATTTTCAGTTATTAGTTTTTTTAATTGTGGCATAAAGTTCCCATTTCCGCAAATAACGAGTTTGCAATTAATATTTTTCATGGCCGGGATTAAAAATTCTAAACCACGACCTTCATTTACGGCACCTTGGTATAAAATGAATATTTCTGATGAAAAGGAAGATTTTGTTTCTTTTAGTACCGGAAGATTTCTTATGGTTTCATAATTTACACCATATCTTTTTTTAAATTCTCCGGCGATGCTTTCACTTACGGTATAGCCATATTTAAATTTAGGAACTAATCTTTTTTCAACCGTATCCCATATTTTTTTTATCGCAGGTCTAGTAATCACTTCTTTCATCTCTGTAAACAATTCATGAGCATCATAAACCCGCCGTATTTTTTTAAGCTTTGATAAGGTGTAACAAGGGTGAATCGTATCAAGATCAATAGCGCAAATTGCATCCATTTTTTTAAAAGCAAGTAAACATGATAAACGTGTATTAAATTCAAAATAAAAAAGTTTGCCTTTATTAAACCAGCATTTAATTCTTTTTTGTTTAAATTTTTGATGTAAAAGTGGGAGAGAAGCGGGAAGTTCTCTGCCAAGCAACGTTACATCATATCCATTTTCGGCCAGCGTAGTGCATATCCGTTGCATACGCTGATCTGAATTCAAATCGTTGGTAACTGTAAAATATATTTTTTTCAAAACTAAGTAAGCGGAATTGTTTGATAAATAGTTTCAATCGTTTCAACCGTTTTCAATCCATCGAAAGCATAACTGAAAGGATGCAAATCATCCTTTAATGCAAGGAGCATATTTTCATATACTTTATCATGATTACTCATGCTTCCTTTGTACAAACCATAATCATTTGCGCTGCCTGTATCGTTTATTCTTATTTCAGCATTGTCCAAATGCAGGTACTCAATTTTATTCATATACTCACCGGCAATTCTGATACATCCCTTTTCAGCAATAAGCGTTAACGACACTTCCATGTTTTTTAAAAATGTATTTACCGACCAGTTCAATCCTCCTATCATTCCATTTTCCATTTCAAGCGAAGCTGTACCGCAATCTTCAAATTCAATAACATTTTGATGATATAAATTTTTGCGATAACCCGTTGCAGATTTTACCTCGCCAAACAACCATAACATCGCATCAATATAATGACTAAACTGCGTATAGAGTGTGCCGCCATCTAATTCATTTGTTCCCTTCCAGCTATTGGTATAGTATGCATCGGGTCGGTTCCAAAAACAATTTAATTGAAAACTAAATAAGTTTCCCAGTTGTTTTTCGGAAATTACTTTTTTTAATTCAACTAGAGCAGGATTGTAACGGGTAGATTTTACAACAAATAGTTTTTTATTGTTTACTTCAGCTATATGCATCATTTCTTTTGCCGAACTGGAGCTGATGCTCATTGGTTTTTCACATAGCACATGCGAGCCTGCATTCAGAGCTACCATTGAATGTGTGGCATGTAATCCGTTGGGTGTGCAAATAGCCGTAATATCAACTGTTTTTATTTCTGCAAATAAATCATTGATATTATAAAATGCTTTTGTGTTGAAAGCGGAAGCAAGTGCATCTGCTTTTTCTTTTATAATATCGCATACACCTGCTATTACACCAAGCTTTGCAGCCTGCTCAGCATGACGGGTAGAAATTTTACCACACCCTATAATTGCAAATTTTAATTGCTGCATATCTGCTTCAAATATACAGGTAAGCGATGGCGAAAAAAAAAGTCCCGCAGAATACGGAACTTTTAAGTATAAAATATATTAGAGAAGAATTATTAGTTCATTCCACCTTCCATTCCTTCCGTTTCTGTTCTTGTATTCTTTCTTTTGAATAGATTCATATCAAATTTTCCAAAACGCCAACTGAAGTTTATGCGAACTACCTGTGGATCTCTACGGCGAAAAGAATCCTGAATGAAAAAAGCAGATTCAGTATGTGTATAGGTACGACGTGTTTTAAATATATCGCTCCAATTTACAGATATAGATGCT
>JANPEU010000646.1:0-2133 GCA_031423175.1 Bacteroidota bacterium | reverse complement strand
GATGATATTATGAAGCTGACAAATGTATTGAGTGGTGGAGAAAAAGTAAGATGTATGCTGAGCCGAATGATGCTGCAAAACCCGAATGTGATCTTATTAGATCAACCTACCAACCATCTTGACCTGGAAAGTATTCAGAGTTTTAATGAACAGTGTACAAACTTTACGGGAATTGTTTTATTAACCAGCCATGATCATACATTTATGCAGACAGTGGCCAACCGGGTAATTGAATTAACTCCCAAAGGAATTATAGATCGGTTGATGGAGTTTGATGAATACCTGGCAGACGAAAGGGTAAAGTTGATAAGAGAGGAAATGTATGCGTAATCTTATTAGAAATATTCAATAAGCAATATTCGATATTCAATGATCAGGTATTAAAGCAAAATTATTTTTCGCAATCAATTTTATTCAGGACTACAGCTTGATTAAAAGTCAGTGCATTTGGATTTTTAAATATTGTTTTTCCGTCTTTTTCTTCAACCTCGCCATACCCTTCAATAAAATTATCTCCTATTTTTTTAAAAGCTACTTCTCGTATAGATTGTACTCCTTCTGAGAAAAATATATAGTCGGCAATTATCAAATCACCTTTCATTAGCCCTTCAATTTTCCCATGGTTTTTATCTTTCTGGTAATAATTATAAGAAAGGGTTCCGGATACTGTGTCATTTATGAGGCTTGTTTTAAGAACGAGGGTGTCCTTATTATTGGTGAGACGATAACAATTTGTAGAACTTAACATGGATGGTGTTACATTCTCTGTCGTTACTTTTGGTTCATTATTACAGGCAACAAAAAAAGAAATACTGCTAATAAGGAGTAATAATTTCATATTGAAACTGATTTTTAATTATTAGAATAAAAAAGAGGGTAGGGAAATAAAACCGGGATTTTACTTTTTTTCAAAAGCCCGGTTTTATATTATTACATCGTTACTTCGTTTGTCCTCACTTTTTCCTGACTATCGGTTTCTGATTTTTTTCCTTCTTCGTCAGGGCCATTGTCTTCAACATCTTCTGTCGCATCACTATCATCATTCTCCTTACCGGCCTCGTTATTCATTCTTACATCATCCGGGTTTCCTTTTTTTGGAACATCTAAATTTGGAACTTCCGGATCAGTTTCTGCTTTTTTTTCATTCGGGTCTTTGGGATCAGGTTGTTTCTTGTTGAAATCCTCATTTGTTTTTTGAGTTGTCATGGTACCAGCTTTGTCCTGGTCTGTTTGTTTATTTTCCATATTTAAGCGGTTTAACTTGTAACTGAATTGTTACAATACAAAATTGAACACTTCCATTTCACATTCTGTTATACAACTTTTTAAAATTGTTGCATCATTCACATCAATTTATAGTTTTAATAAAATGAAACTGATATGATTTCAGTGAGCGGGGAAAAACAGATACTGGGTAAATCAAACTATACAGTCGTCATTAATCAATGCGATAAACAAAATAATCTGCTGTAGGTTTTCAATGATAATTCAAAACCTGTAATTCGAATTTACAATGCAGTCTTTGTTTAATATTTTATTTTAGTATTTCTTTTTTGAATACCGAAAGAAAAAGTAAGGGTTTGTTTTTTGTTTCAAATGCTTCCGGATAACTGTCGCCTTTGAGGTTGTAACAGATCGATAACTCTTCATTTTCAAATTTATAAATTGCTGTAAAATGTTTTCCGTTATTCACTCCTTCTTTGCCGTAAATATCTATTTTATTATTGCCATACTTTATAATGCCTTTGTCAATACTCTCTGCAATAAGTGTATAATTGCTATCACGGATAATCAGTTTTTGTTTCTCAAATGCAGCTATTGGCAACATTGTCCCACGTATTTCTTGTTTAACAGGTATCCAATTACCGTTTAGAAAATATGAATTCATTTTTGTACTTCTTGTTGTCGTACAACTAATGACCAGACAAATAAAAAATGAAATTGTAAGTTGTTTCATAATTTTTGTTTTAGCACAATTTTAGTGGGATTGTTTTATAGTTGGAAGAAAAACGTTAGGGCTTTGCGGCGGTGGGGTATTTTATAAACGTCGCCCCCGGCGACGAAAGCCCAATTGAAAAACTAAAGTACAAAATATGTACTGAAGCTAAATAGTAAAAGTCGAGCTGGTGCAAC
>JANPEU010000645.1:0-7916 GCA_031423175.1 Bacteroidota bacterium | reverse complement strand
CCTCTCCGTCAGGAGAGGGGTTGGGGGTGAGGCCGGGCTATTATTTTTTATTCAACTTTTGTAATTAAGCATTTCAACTATATCTCTTTTATCATCATTATTCAACCTGATTTATTTTTTTCAAACTCTCTCCTGTGGCTGGCTCTTGTGCGTTGGTGGCCTTCCCCAACGGGGAAGGTCGGGATGGGGCTGGGGCCTTTATAGCAATTACAATACAACCTATCATTGCTGCCAGCAGCAACATACTCACCACTTCAAAGGGCAATGCAAAACCATGTTCACCTGTTTCCAGCATTTGATTACCAATGCGGCTTACACTTGAATCAAATTTCCCATCTCCTCCTGTAAAATCATTTTTATAAATCAGTAAATAAGTTAAAGCGAAACCAAACATTACGGCAAGAACTGATGAAATAGTTCTGAGTAAAGATGCCTTCGGCATTTCTTTGCCGGATTGCTGTGTAAGAAAAATGGAAAAGATAATGAGCACTACAATACCACCAACATAAACTACAATTTGCACGGCCGCAATAAATTCTAATTCGAGCCAGAAATATAAAGAGGCCACACCTATCAATGAAAACAATAACCATATAGCTGAACGAAAAATCTTTGTTGTAGTCACAGAAAGAATTGCCGAACCCAATATAAAGGCAGCGATTATATAGAATATGATTTGAGATGCTGTCATTCCACTCCTTCCATAATTTTAGAACCTGGGTTATTTAAAATTTTTGTCAGTTCGTTTCTATCGTATACACTGTGTTCAAAAGTCTGTGCCATTTTAATAGCATCTGACGGACAGGCTATAATACACAGGTTGCACATGGTACATAATTCAAGATGGTATACCAGTTGATCAATCGCTTTCTTCTTCTTTCCTTCCGGAGTTATATCAAATTTGGTAACTACTTTAATAGTTCCGTTGGGACAGGCAAGTTCGCAGGCGGTGCAGCCTGTACACCGGTGTTCATTGTTCTCATCATGCGGCATCACCACTTCACCTTTAAACCGTTCAGCAAGAATCAATGTGTCCCGGTTATCAGGATATTGCTCTGTAATAATTTCCTTGTGATGGGTAAAATAATACATGGTACGTTTCATGCCAATGGCCAGCGACTTTACAGCACCAAAAACTTCTTTTATATATTTTATTATAAACATAGTCCTCACCCAGCCTCACCACCCCCAGCCCCTCTCCTGGCGGAGAGGGGAGAAAGAGAGGCCGGGTATTCGTTTTTTAATTTATCTAAAGTAATTATGCATTTCATCATTTTGTTTTCTACTCAAGTTATAGCTCTTTTTAAAAATGCCATTTCAAAATTGCAATTACTGTTACTAATAATAGGTTTATCATACTAATGGGTAACAAATATTTCCATTCCAGGTTCAGTAACTGATCAATCCTGAGCCGGGGGAATGTCCATCTGAACCACATGATAATAAAAATCAGGAAAAATGTTTTTCCAAAAAACCAGATACTGGATGGAATATAGTCCATTACATGATTGAAACCTTCCCAGTTACCGATATGAAAAGGCATCCAACCTCCTAAGAAAATAGTAGCGCCTATGGCACATACGATAAATACATTTACATATTCTGCCAGGAAGAATAAGGCGAATTTCATTCCAGAATATTCTGTATGGAACCCGGCGGTCAATTCTGATTCTGCTTCAGCCAGGTCAAATGGTGCCCTGTTTGTTTCTGCAGTAACTGCAATAATAAAAATTACAAATGCAATGATAGCGGGAATATGTCCTTTGAATATCCACCAGCCATTTCTTTGCGATTCAATAATTTCTGATACTTGTAAGCTGCCGCTAAATACTACAATAGCCAGTACCGATAAGCCTGCAGATAATTCATAGCTTACTATCTGCGCACCGCTCCGCATGGCACCCATCAATGAATATTTATTATTACTTGCCCATCCTGCCATCAAAATACTTATGACCATGATGGATGAAATAGCTGAAACAAATAATACACCGATATTTAAATCCCATAGTTGAAAATCTTTTGCAAAGGCGATCGGTGCCATCAACAGCATAGCTACAATCATAGCAATAAAAGGAGCAAGATTAAATAATAATTTATCTGCGCCATTCGGGGTCAATCCTTCTTTTACCAATAGTTTTAATGTATCAGCTAAAGATTGCAACATTCCTTTTGGACCCACACGGTTTGGGCCAAGACGAATCTGCATCCATGCAGAAACTTTTCTTTCCATAATTACCAATACTAACCCAAGACCTGCAAATAATCCAATAACTGCAACGCCGGCAATAACCATTTCAATGATTAATGCCAGTGAAGGGTTGAAGGTTGCACCCAACCAATCATGAATCTCATTTGCTATATGACTTAAGCTCCACATTTAAAATTTAATCAATTTTATTTTGTCATCGTTATTGCTACTATCATCGTCTGTTGCATCGCACTCTTGTACTGTATGTAATTCTATTCAGCTTTTATTTTCACACTACCATGACATACGTCGCCTTCTTCAACTCCATCAAGCCAAATTTTTAAAACTTTTATTCTTTGTCTTGTTAATTCTTCTTTATATACCCACCAGCACATTGGTTGAACACTTCCATAATAACCAGGTGTATGCTCCGGATATTTTAATTTCATTTCTGCATTTCTAAATTGAGCCCAGAGTGTTTGTGACTTTTTAAGATTCTTTATAAAAGCTGCATCGGCTTTGTATTCTTTTAGTATATCGACATAAACCTTTTTTAATTCATTGTCGGCAAACTCATATTTATTTTTAGCATTATCATTTAATTCTGATTGTGTTTGTGCCATACAAAACGAAACAAACACAGCTAGTAAAATAAATAATAAAATTTTTTTCATGTCTTTTATCCCCTTGGTTAGATATTCAATTCTATCTGTCAATGTCCGGTATTACTAAATCCAATGTTCCCATCATCGCAACCAAATCCCCTAACTTACTACCTCGGGCAATATGGTCCAGTACAGAAAGATTTGAAAAACCCGGTGATCTGAATTTTATCCTATAGGGTGTAGTTCCACCCTCACTCACTATATAAACTCCCAATTCGCCACGAGCTGTTTCTACTCTTGTATAAAATTCACCCTTGGGTAATTTTAATACGGCTTTTGTTTTAGCCTGAAAATCACCCTCTGGAATATTATCAATTAATTGTTCAATGATCCGGATGGATTGCTGCATTTCCCTGATGCGTACCATATAACGGGAAAAAGAATCGCAGCCTGTTTCCAATACTTCATCAAATTCAACTTTTTCATACCCATCATATGGGTAAAGTTTTCTGATATCACAACTAACGCCACTTCCTCTTGCAGTAGGCCCGGTACAGCCATAGGAGATCGCATCTTCAGGTGTTAAGTTGCCGACATTCTTCATCCTGTTTTGAAAAATAATATTTCCGGTTACCAGTTCATCGTATTCATGAATCTTCTGTTTGTACAGTTTCATGAAATCCTTTACTCTTTTTTGAAAGTTTGGATGAATATCCTGCATCAGGCCACCGGGAACAATATAGTTCATGGTCAATCTTGCGCCGCAGGTCTCCTCCATGATATCATTGATACTTTCTCTTTCGCGGAAGGCATGAAAGAAAGGAGTGAATGCACCAAGATCCATTGCCATTGCTCCCCACCATAATTCATGTGAAGCGATCCTGGTTAGTTCATCCATTAATATTCTTATCACCTTTGCTCTTGATGGAATTTCTATCTGCATACCTTTTTCTACACATAAAGCACAGGCATGATTATTAATATGAGAAGAGAGATAATCCATCCGGCTGGTTACATAAATGAATTGCCTGTAGGTAAGGCTTTCACACATTTTTTCGATAGAACGGTGGATGAACCCTAAATGTGGTTCTACTTTTTTTATAGTTTCTCCATTAAGCGTAATTACAAGATGCAATACACCATGCGTTGCCGGATGTTGTGGTCCTACATTTATGACTAAATCACCGGCCCCCTCTAAATCTCCTCCGCCAGTTGGCGGAGAGACTTGCGAAGAGTCTTTAATTATTTCTGTCTGTCTGTACATTAAAATTTTTCAAACAAGTTTTAATCTTCAAATAAGCTGGCCTTGTACTTTGCAAAGCCCCTCCTTCGGAGGGGTTTGGGGAGGCCGGCTTAAAGTCTGATCATATTAATCGGGTCTTCGAAATCTTTTCTCATCGGATTCTTTCCTTCCCATCCATCCGGCAATATCAATAATCGTAAATCGGGATGGTTCAAAAAATTCACGCCAAACATTTCATATACTTCTCTTTCATGAAAATCGGCTGTTCTCCATATTTGGGAAACAGATTCTATTTCAGGTTTGTTTCTGTCCAGTTTTGATTTCACAACAATATTGTGCCTGTATGTTGTGGAAGTTAAATGATACACCATAGTCAAATGTGTTATCCAGTCAATACAGGTAAGGCAAAAAAGAAAATCAAAATTTAAAGAAGTATCATTACGAAGTTGCTCTGCAAGCGGCAGCCAATCTTTCGGCTCAATATTAATATTGAGCCATTCACCACCTTCTACAAAGGAAGCAGCGGGTAGCAGTTCAGTTATTTTGGTTTTCAGTTCTTCAGTCAGCATAATTATTCTTTCCCTGATTTTATTTGCTCTCTTGTCAGGCCGCTTTTTATTTTCTTTTGCAATGCTATCAACGCATGTATCAATGCTTCTGGACGTGGCGGACAGCCGGCAACATATACATCAACCGGTATAATATGGTCTGCCCCTTTTACTACAGAATAGGTATTATAAAAAAAAGGGCCACCGCTGATAGCACAGGCACCCATTGCAATTACATATTTTGGATCTGCCATCTGGTCGTATAATCTTTTTAATACCGGTCCCATTTTATTTACAATTGTTCCTGCAATAATAATTACGTCGGCCTGGCGGGGTGTGGCACGGGCCACTTCAAAACCAAAACGGGAAAAATCATATCTAGCACCGGCTACAGACATATATTCAATACCACAGCAACTGGTGGCGAATGTGAGAGGCCAGATAGAATTTGACCGTGCCCAGTTAATTACATCGTCCAATTTACTTACTATCACACCACCGTCGGCAATCTCATGAACCGAACCCGGAAATGCAAGGATTGATTTTGATTGAAAAGCCCCCTCATCTCCGCCAATCGGCGGAGGGATCAAAGAAGCAGTATTATTATTTAATGTATCATCCATTGTTTTGAGTTTTCAAAAGTCCCCTTCGGGGGATTTAGGAGGCTTTTCATTGCCACTTTAATGCACCTTTTTTATGAGCATATAAAAATCCCATAAAAAGTATAAAAAAGAAAATTACTATTTCAACTAAAGCTAACCATCCTATTTTTTTAACCACCACAGCCCAAGGGTATAAAAAAATCAACTCCACATCAAAAATTAAAAATATCAATGCAAATAAATAATAGCCAACATTAAATTGAATCCAGTTAGGTCCTTGTGTGGGTATACCACATTCGTAAGCCTCACCTTTCTGTTTATTCTTGGTAGCTTTTAAAACGAATTTAGAGACAAGAATTGCGATGCCGGAGAAAGCAACTGCTGATATGATTAATACAATCAGTGAAACCGAACCCATGCAAATTGATTTTTACGAATATAGGAAGTACTTTTCAAAAACGAACATGAGAAATATCAACGGATGGATTGCTTTAAATCATACATAAAAAATTTGCTAAGTATTTCTGATTAACCATATAATTCCTGGTGAATCGATTTTTTATCATACCCCATTGAAACAATCCGTTGCTTGGCATCATCAATCATATTTTTCCAGCCACATAAAAAGAAATGGGCAGGTTGTTTTGCAGCACATAGTTCTTCGTATACGGCATGTACATATCCCTTTTTCCCTTCCCAATCTTGACGGGAAAGAACAGGTAGGTAATGAAAGCCTGGTAAATCTTTTTGCAACTGAGTCAGTTCTTCATAATATAAAAGGTCAGCTTTGGTTCTGGTGCCAAATAACAAGTAAATATTTTTATGCGCTATGGAATGATTTTTTATATGATGTACCATACTGCGGAAAGGGGCTATACCCGTACCCGTGCAAATCAGGAATAAATCTTTATCCAAATCATGCTCTTTTAATATAAATACACCCAATGCGCCGCGGAAAACAATTTCGCTTCCAACAGTTACTTCGTTAAAAAGATAGTTGGTACCGGCACCGTCTTTCAATAATACAATTACCAGTTCAAAAACATTCGAACCATCGGGCCAGGATGCAATGGAATAACTTCTCCACCGCTTATTTACTTTTTCATGAATAGGAAGATCGAGTGTTACAAATTGCCCGGGTATAAAATTAAACGAAGTTGCTTCAGTTGCTTCTATCCAAAAGCGTTTGGTAAAAGCGGTTTCATGTTCTATTTTAATTATTTTGCCTTTTTGCCAGGGAAGTATTGCCATTCTTGTTTATATTGATAAGTGAAAATACTGAAATTGTAGTTTTAATAGAATTGAAATTGAATATAAAAAAGCGGTATTCCTTTAAAAGGGAACACCGCTAAATGCCAAATGGCAAGCAATCGTTTGATAAATGTAGAGTATTTTGCCAAATAGGCAAAACAACTTGATAAATTCTGTAAACCGGGTAAATGAGAAACTTTATATTTGGTATATCAAGAATAGATTCTGTTTAGTAATTTTATCAACTTATCTAATAAATCTTTAATCTGTATAATAATGAAGCGATTTGAATATGCCCTGGCATTTATACTTTGTTCAACCATTTTTATTTCTTGTGCAACTAAAAAGCAAGAAAAAATAAGTTTTAAAGAATCAGAAATGGATGGGGTTGAATTAGCTATTCAGCAGGAAATCCAAATGACCCGCGACCCACGTACTAACAGGGTTCCTGTGGAGCGATTAGATGTGGCAAACTCTTATATGAAAACGTTACAACAAGCAAGGTTGACGGGTATAGCTGCATTGACCTGGTCAGAACGGGGACCCAATAATGTTGGCGGCAGAGCAAGAACTATTATGATTGATAAACGTGATGCAACTGGTAATACTGTTTTTATCGGATCAGTAAGCGGTGGTTTATTTAAGTCAACAAATTTTACCAGTGCATCATCTACATTTACTCCCGTAAATGATTTTTTACCAAACCTTGCTATTACCTGTTTATTACAAGACAGATTAAATGGAAACATTATGTATGCCGGTACCGGCGAAGGTTGGTTTAATATAGATGCAATACGGGGTAGAGGAATTTTTAAAAGTATAGATGGCGGTACTACATGGAACGTACTTGCTTCTACAATTGTAACCACTCCATCCGATTCAACATTTGAATTTGTACAGGATATAGCACAAGACAGTAGCGGAAATATATACGCTTCATTAAGAAATTTAACTGGATTTTCTCGTGGGGTTAAAAGATCGACTAATGGTGGTAATTCATGGGTACAGGTTTTAGGTGCACCCCTACCCGGATTTACTACGGGTCGTGCAACAGATTTGGAAGTTGCATCCAATGGTGATGTATATGCATGCTTAGGTATTTTTGGTCGCGGTTCAATTTATAAATCTTCTTTTGCAACAAATGGGGTCAATGCCGGTGCATTGAATACCTGGCAAGATGTTACTCCGGTTCGGGTAAATGTTACACAAAGATTAGAACTTGCAATAGCTCCATCTAATCCTCAAAAATTATATTTATTAATGCAGGATAGTGCAAATGATACCCAAGTAACTGGTATTTACCGCTCTTCAACTGGCGGAACTGGTCCGATTCCTTGGGATTCAATAGGAGCTCCGGGAGAATTAAATAATGGTGTAAATTCACAAGCATGGTATGATTTGATTGCAGCCGTAGATCCTACAAATGAAAATACGTTAATAGTAGGCGGATTAAATCTCGCAAAATCTACAAATGCC
>JANPEU010000644.1:0-2206 GCA_031423175.1 Bacteroidota bacterium | reverse complement strand
AGCTTAGAAGAAAATTTAAATAACATTGAAATACGTGGTAATAAAGCGAAGCCATAATCTTTTACAAAATCGCCACGAAGACCTGTTTCTATGGTAAATTTTTCGTTTGCCTTAAAATTATTCTGTACAAATGCACCGGTTGTGACCATACTATAATCACGTAAAGGTGTTGAAGTAAGTTGTTGTTCTTCAAAATTGTCAGTTACCAGATTGATCCCTGTTATCCATTCAGATTTATCGCTATGATAAGCATAAGTGGCTTCAGTAAAGCTGGCGGTCTGTTCACCATTAAAAGCATACACAGAAGTTGCCGTTAGTAATCTTTTATAATTACTGATACTGTTCTTTAATTTAAAGCTGCTGTTTTCTCCAACCCTTTTTTCAAAAGAGAACTGTGTACTGACCCTGTCTGTATTGTTATATTCAGTATAGCCGGATGGCTTGTTTCCTTTTATAAATTCAATATCGCCACCGGTTCTGTCTTCATTGGTAATATTTATTCCAATTTGCAATTCTGTTTCTTTATTGATATACCAGAAAAATTTTGGATTCACTGTGTAGCGTTCAAACTTTGGAATAGCCGTTAACCCAATATCAGCCGGATCAAAAGCTTTGTTGCTATTGCGAGATGCAAATAGAGTAAGGCCTGTTTTCTTAAATTTCTTTCCGTAAAAACCACTGGTATTTATTCCACCTGCACTTGTGAGGTCAATATGAAATTTTAATTCCTGTTCTTCTGTTGGTGTTTTTGAAATAAGATTTACCAACCCGGCAATAGCACCACCACCATATAATGTAGATGAAGAACCTTTGATAACTTCAAACTGTTTTAAATCCAGAGGTGGTGTTTGCAATAAACCCAAGCCACCACTAAAGCCAGCGTACAATGGAAATCCATCTCTTAGAATCTGAGTATATCTTCCATCCAATCCCTGGATGCGTATTGATGCGTTTGCAGATAATGCCGATGTTTGTTGTGTAGTAATACCCGTACTTTCATTCAGCACCATTCGTATATCACCCGGCTTCATATTTGCTTTTTCATCCAGTTCTTCACCGGCTACAAATTCTACTCTTGTTGGAATATCGCGGATAGTTCTTGAGCTTCTGGTTGATTGTATGACAATTTCTTCTTCCTCCACTTCCCGCTCTATCATTTCAATTTCCAAAAACTCTCCTGTAAATGGGATGATGATTGTTCCTTTTTTCTCTTCAAATCCGACAAAAGAAATTGTGATAACATATTTACCAGACGGAAGATTGGTAAATAAAACAATACCGTTGCTATCTGTTGCTTCATTTTTTTTCAAATTGGTAATTGAAATAGTTGCACCGCTCAATTGTTCCTTGTTAGCACCATTAATAATTTTCAATTTAATAGTATGTTGGCTATAACTAACTACAGCAAATAGCAATGCTGTAAAGAATATCAATGTTTTTTTCATTTATAAAAATTAGAGTTTAAGAAAATAATTCAATAGCAGTATTTCTTAAACTGTTCGCGGAGGTTGCCAGATAGCCTGCAAAATATAAGATCGAATCTCAGCTTTTATTTCGGAGGAGGATGCTGAAAATATAAAAGAAGTGAAATTATTAATTGTCAAGTCAGAAACATAAATATGAGTTGGACAGCTGGCGCAAATACAAAATGGGGTACAACCATCTTCTTCGTCTTCATGCTCACGATGATTGTCCTGCTCTGCCATTACCTGACTTTCACATTCCTCATTGTCGCTGCATGGCATTGCAGCAAGCAACAACAGGTAAAATGCCATTATGAAAGTGAAAATTTTCATTGGTACACAAAAGTACATACCGTACCATTAATTATTCAATAAAGAAGGAGAAAATTATCGCAACAAGAATTCACCCCTCTAAATCTCTCCGTCGGAGGCAGAAGACTTCGCCACACACCAATCAGGCTTATTCAATATTCATCAAAGAAATTTGAAAGTTTGCAAAATGAATTATCGTAAAAGAAGTTCACAGGGCTTAAGCCCCGTATGTTTTTTAAACGCAGTAGAGAAATGAGAAATAGAAGAATAACCGAGTAGTGCACTTACTTCTGTTACACTCAATCCTTTTTCATACAATAAATATTTTGCATGTTCCATCCGTTGGCTTTGATAAAAATCAAAGATGGTGGTGCCAAACATTTCTTTAAACCCTTTTTTAAGGTAACATTCATTAATAGCAACTTTGCGGC
>JANPEU010000643.1:0-3421 GCA_031423175.1 Bacteroidota bacterium | reverse complement strand
GGGCAATAGTGCCGATGAAGTTGATTTTGTATCCCGTTTCTTTGCTCCCTCAGCTGGTATCAATGAAGATCCTGTAACGGGGTCATCCCATTCGCAGTTGATTCCTTTCTGGGCAGAAAAGCTGAAGAAAAAAAGATTACTGGCAAAACAAGTGTCGGCACGTGGTGGTGATCTTCTATGTGGTTTATGGGGCGATAGAGTGACAATGGCAGGTCAATGTGTTTTTTATATGAAGGGAGAGATAGAATTTGACAATAAATAGTTTAAAACTTATAAAACTCTTTCATCCGGGTTAATAAAACATCTTTCTTTCGTCGTGCTACTTCCAGCTCTGTTTTATCAGAAAGTTTTACAGAGCCACCTTCGCCACGAATGTATTCTTTTACATGTAGCAGGTTCACCAGGCATGATTTATGAATTCTAACAAAACCGGCATCTTCCAATAATTCTTCATATTCATGCATCGGTTTTGAAGTGCAGATCATTTGCTGGTTGCTGAAATATAAATTGGTATAGTTGCCAGAAGACTCTGCATATAAAATATCATCCAGTTCAATTACCTGGAAACCTTTTAACGAAGGAATGCAGAGTTTCATCTTCTGCGGAGTATGTTTTAGCTGTACGTTGTGCAGAAAGGTTTCAATATTCTTGCTACCCGCTTTCTCTACAATCCTTTTTCTTGCCCTGTTTACTGCATCCACCAATAAATTATCTTCAACAGGTTTAAGTAAATAATCAATTGCACTGAAATGAAAAGCTTCGATCATGAATTGATTATGCGCTGTAACAAAGATTACTTCAAAATGAAATCCTTTGAGTTCTTTTAAGAGTTCGAATCCGTTTTTTACCGGCATGGCAATATCAAGAAATAGAAGATCAGGCTCTATGCTTTTGATGATCCCAATCGCTTCATCTGCATTTGTACAACTGCCGGCTATATTTACTTCAGGACAGTTAATTTGTAATAACTTTTGCATGGAGCTAATTCCGCGGGGCTCATCATCTATTAGTATTGTTTTTAAAGATGTCATAAAATAGTTTCACTTGTTTTTATTGGTAAATGAAGTGTCACAATTGTTCCTGTTTCTCCGGCTAAATTCAAACCCGATTTATCTTTGATATCTATTGTGCTTTGCAAATTGTATTTTTCATTTAAAACCTGTATCCGTTGTTTGATATTAGCGATACCAACTGATTCATAGTTGATCTGTGTTTCTTTATTTTTTAATGAAGTTTCTATACCGATGCCATCATCTTCAATAATGCAGATCAGTTTATGGGTTTCTCTTTTAAATTGAATATTGATACGCATTTCTTTCCCCGGAGAAGCGCCATGCCAAATAGCATTTTCAATAAGGGGTTGTATCAGCATGGGGGGTAAAAGAATTTCATTGCGTTGTAAATTTTCATCTACATCAATAGTATAAACAAAATTGCTTTTACGGATCTGTTCCATTTCAAGATAACGTTCGAGGTAGTCAATAGTATCTTCCAGGCTTACAAATGATTTTGAAGAATGATTCAGGGTGATACGTATTAATCTTGCAAACTTGCTGAGATAAAGAGATGCCTGCTCGTTTTCATTATTCAGGATCATTTCCCGGATACTGTTCAGGCAATTAAAAATGAAATGCGGATTCATTTGTGCATGCAGGGCTTTCATTTCAGTTTGCGCAAGCTGTTTATCAATATTGGCTTTTTGTTTTACCTGTTTTATCCTGGTACGGTAAAGAAAATATAATCCACTGGCAATAGTTAATACAACAATTGCGAAGAACCATCCCGTTTTCCTGAATGGCGGTGCAATAGAAAATAAGAACTCCGTAGTTTTTTCTATGCCAGACTTGGTGGTGGCTTTTATTTTTATTGAATATTTTCCTGCTGGTAAACCAACTAATGTAATGTTTCGTTGCTTATCGAGGGTTACCCAAGCCTGATCATTGTTGAGTTTATATGCAAACACATAATCGTTGCCTGATTCATAATCAATGACACTGAAACGGATATCGAGATTATTTTCCTGCGCCTTTAGTCTTAAATTTTCTTCAGGTTGAAAAAAACTGCGGCTGCTGTTGATTGTTAACTCTTCAATTATCAGATCACTCACCGGTTTTACTGCAGCGTTGCCCTGTATCGGAAATTTTACAATATCGTTTTTATAAAACAGGTAAAAAGAACCTGCGGCTTCGTCATAATACATATAACGGGAAGATGGCTTATGCAAAGGCAACCCATCATTGCGGTCAAACACTATTATTTGTTTTGATCTGATATCAAACCGGGCCAGTGACGATCTGCCTGTTATCCACAGTTTATCATTTACAACAGCACTGAAACTGTGAAATTCATAAAATGGCAATCCATCGTAAGCGACAAATTTTTTTTCATTGATACGATACTCCAGCAGTCCGTTTTCTTCATTATGCAGCCATAATGAGCCATGTTTATCTGCAACAAGAGTGAGAATATCATCGTTAAATTTTTTTGTACCGGCATAAACGGTGATCAGTGTATCGAATATTTTATTTTGATTGTTCCATCTTGTTAAGGCATGCCCTCCGATCCAAGTATCACCATAAGCATCATAGGCTACACTTTTTATTTGCAGAAAAGGCAGAGGCGGTTCTGTTGTGGATGTGAAAAATGTAAAATTGCGGCTGGCAATATCATAGTATCCGGCTATTCCGTTCTGGATATAAGTAAACCAAGCTTCTCCGTTTTTATTGGCGGGATGCAGCATTACTTGCTCAACTTTGTATGTATCCAGGTGTATTGCAAGTGGAACCTCTCCGTATTTGTAAGATTTAGTATCAAACCAGATTATTCCTTTGTTAGTACCCAGCCACAAAGTATCCGGGTGATACATTTGAACAGAATATATCTCGTTCCATTTATTATCCCCACCAAAAAAACTGAACGTGTTTTGCACTTCCATAGTGGCTGTATCCAATATAACAAGTCCGCTGCTGCTTGAAAAACGTGTAACGTATAGTTTGTCTTTATATCTGAAAGCATCCGTAAAGAAACCAACTAACCTGTCCTTAAGAATAGAAGCATCGAATGAATAAGTAGTTAAAAAAGGTTTTTTCAATTTCTGTTGCAGAAGCCCTTCGGGTGTTCCTGCCCAGAGTCTTCCATCTGTATCAACAAAGAGTAAGTTGATCTTATGACTTGAAAGATATTTTTTCCCGTCGCAAAATATTTTTCCTGTTGACCTGTCAAATTTTAAATAATAAAATCCATTATAACCTCCGTTGAGTATAAAAGCAGAATCATTAAGTCTGGTTATCTTACTTTCAAAACTTAACTCAGCCCGGCAATTGAATGGCAGAGGGCTGATTATTTTTCTGTTTGCTGAATGGTCATACCAAACAATATTATTTTTTTCAAAATGAATAAAAAGATATTGATCCTTGTTCAG
>JANPEU010000642.1:0-23590 GCA_031423175.1 Bacteroidota bacterium | reverse complement strand
AGAATATACAGTTGGACAGGCTAATGCATCCATTGCATTAGACAAAATGAATGTATTATATATTGGAGTACCCAATCCCGTTACAATTGCTGCAAGTGGTGGTGGAGATGATAGAACAAGTTTTTCAATTGCTGGTGGCGGCGGAAGAGTAGAAAAAGTTGGTAATGGAAAATATAATGTATTTGTAAGTAGCGTAACGAATGACTGTGTATTAACCGTTTCTGTAGAAGGTAAAGTTGCAGGCTCATCAAATTTCCGGGTAAGAACGATACCGGATCCTGTTGCAACGGTTGGTGGTAAACCAAGTGGCGCTACCATGACTGCTGCAGAATTCAAAGCCCAGGGTGGAGTAGGTGCCTGGATAAAAGATTTTCCATTTGATTTAAAATATACAACTACAAGTTTTAGACTAAGTACAGATACGGATGATGGAGATATAGCTGAAGCAGATTGTACAGGTAATGCCTTTAGCACAAAAGCCGTTCAAATTATGAGAGATCATGTAAAAGCTGGCAAAACAGTTTATATTGAAAATATCCGGGCAGTTGGGGAAGACGGAAAGAACCGTTCTGTTCCAACATTAGTTTATTATATAAAATAGATAGTTATGAAAAGTAATTTCGCTAAAGTATTGATTGGGTTTTTGGCTGTTTCAGTAGTAAGTATTACTGCTGATGCACAAAGAACATCCCGTAAAAATCAAAAAGCAGGAGTAACACAGCCAGTACCTGGCAATCAAACTCAGGTAAATAACAATACGGTAGTTCCTCCTTATAATCCATTAGCGAATATTCCGATCAAGTATGATACTACAGCGTCTGAAAGCAATATTATAAAAAAATCCTTGCGACCAGACAATGCGTTTGATAAAAGCAGCATCACTGCACGTACGCCATTGCCTTATGAGCATATCCGTTGGGATGATGCGATGTATGCCGAGAAAGTTTGGCGTGAATTAGATCTCAGAGAAAAAATGAATCTACCTTTCCGTTATGAAGCAGAGGATGATAACGGAAGCCAGATGTTTATAAATATGCTTTTGAAAGCAGTTAATAGTGGAGAGGTTACAGCATTTGCTGATGACAGATTCACGACTCCTTTGAAACTTGAGGAAATAAATTCTCAAATGGGAGGAACTTATGATACGATAGCCAAACGAAATATAAATGACCCATCTATAATTGATGAGTATGTGATAACAAAAACAGCTTTCGATCCGAAAACAGTTTTAAAGATTCGTATAAAAGAAGAGTGGGTGTTTGATCGTGAAGCAAGTCGTTTGGTTTGCAGAATACTTGGAATTGCCCCCTTACTTACACGTATTCAGGAAAACGGAGAAGAAAGAGGTACTGCTGTAATGTTTTGGATTTATTATCCAGATCTAAGACCTAATCTTTCAAAGTACGAAGTTTACAATCCTAAAAACATGGGTCAAAGCAGAATGACATGGGAAGAATTATTTGAAAGCCGAATGTTTGCAAGCTATATCGTTAAGTCAACATTGGATAATGCGGCAAATAAAACGATAAAGCAGGTTTATAAAGATCAGATTCTTGCCCTGCTAGAAGGCGACAACATCCGTGAAAAAATCTTTAATTACGAGCAAGACTTATGGTCTTATTGAACTATAAAGCTAAAAAGTTATTTTAATCAAATGCCCCGCCTCGGTGGGGCATTTTTCATTTCTGTTAACTCCAAATTTTTATTAAAAAAAACTTCGGTAAATAGTAAAACTCCTATTTGTTATATAGAATATTGTTGTATTTTCGTCATGGTTTTTCATAGGATATTGGATTTTAAAAACGGGGCTGGATTTCTATCCGGGCCCCATTTTTTTTGTATCCTACCCCTAAAGCGGCGCAGTATCAGCCTCAAAATAGTTTGTAACAATATTTGCTTTTGAAAGACCTATTATTTCTTTCAATTCTTCAGCAGTTTTACTACGCACATTTTTAACTGATTTAAATTCTTTCAGTAACAAATCAGCCGTAGCCTTACCAATACCAGGAATATCTTCCAGTTCATTTTTAAAGGTTCCCTTGCTTCTTTTATTCCGGTGAAAACGGATTCCGAAGCGATGTACTTCATTTCTTATCCTTCGTATTAACTTCAGGCTTTCGCTTGAATAAGGCAGTTTCAAAGATTCTTTGTCGCCTGAGAAGAAAATTTCTTCTTCATTTTTTGCCAAACCAATCAATGTCATTTTTCCTTCAAGTTTTAAATCTCTGATTGCCTCATTAGCCGAACTGAGTTGTCCTTTGCCGCCATCAATTATTACCAACTGAGGTAATGTTTTATTTTCTTCTTTCAAACGCTTATATCTGCGATAAACGGTTTCTTTCATAGAAGCAAAATCGTTGATACCCATGACTGTTTTAATATTAAAATGACGATAATCATTTTTTGCAGCCAGACCATTTCTAAAACAAACCATTGCTGATACTGGGTAACTTCCCTGAAAATTTGAATTGTCAAAACATTCAATATGCACCGGTAATTCAGATAGCTGAAGATCTTCTTTAAGACGAGTAAGTAATTCAAAATTGTTATTGCTTTTTACACCTAATTGCAGCCTTTCTTTGTTCTTAATTTCTTCTATAAAATATTTTGCGTTTTTAAAAGATAAATCAAGCAGCTTCTTTTTATCTCCTGATTTTGGAATTGTAATCGAAATACCGGGAAGAGATAAATTGATTTGCATCGGGAGAATAATTTCTTTTGCATCGCTGTTGAATGTAGTTCGGATGTTTTCAATACAAAACTCAAGTATCTCCCGATCTGTTTCATCTAGTTTTGCTTCCACTCTTTTTGTTTGTGATTGTACAATGGCACCACTGCGTACAAACATAAAGTTGATAAATACAATTTCTTTTTCTTTTACCATTGTAAAAACATCAGCATTACCAATTTTTGGATTTACCACAACTGATTTGGCCTGATAGTTTAATAGAAATTCTATTTTCTTTTTAAGCAAATCAGCTTTTTCAAAAGAAAGATTTGAAATTTCTTTTTTTATTTCAGTTTTGAAATGTTTTATTACTTCACCCAGATTTCCTTTCAGCAGATTTCTTACTTGTAAAAGATCGTCATTATAATCTTCCGCTGTTTGCAATCCTTCGCATGGCCCTTTGCAGTTGCCAAGGTGATACTCCAGGCAAACCTTAAATTTCTTCTTTTCAATATTTAATTTACTAAGATTGAGTGTGCAATTTCTGAGTGGGATAGTTTGCCTGATAAATTCCATCAATTCTCTCACTTGATTTACTGAAGTAAAAGGACCAAGGTATTCTGAGCCGTCTTTTATTAATCTTCTGGTAAAAAATATTCTGGGGAAGGGTTCTTTTTTAATAACAATAAAGGGGTAGCTTTTATCATCTTTCAGGTTAATATTGTACTTAGGTTGAAATTCTTTTATTAAAGAATTTTCTAATAACAAAGCATCCTGTTCAGAATTAACAATTACGAATTCAATACGGTCAATCCTTTTTACCAGCTCAAAGGTTTTGTATCCTACAAATGTTTTAGTGAAATAGGAGCTTACACGTTTCTTTAGGTTACGGGCTTTACCCACATATATTAATTCATTACCTGCATCAAAATATTTATAAATGCCGGGATTCTGCGGGATTGTTTGCTGTATATTTTTAAAATCGAAAGGTGTCATTCTTGTTTTGTAAAATCATTCCAAACCACTTTTACTATTTGAGTAGTTTCAGGTTTGCCGGCAATTTGTTTTAAGGTAACGATCTGAAAATATTCATCAACCTGCCAGTGCATTTTTTTTATCACCGAGCTGTCTTTATTCACCCACTCCCGGTCAATAATAATTGTTTTCATTTTACCCCCTTCAGAGTCCGGGGTAATCAGCAATTCTTGTTTTTGGATTTCAGCTGTAGCAGGATTAATAGGTAAAGTGATAAGTGAAATTAAATTTAAATCGGAGTAATAATTTTTAGCTTCTGTATATTGTTCTTTATATTTTTTAAGGCTGATATCGGGTAATTCAAGAAAATCTTTTGCCAATGATTTGAAATCATTTCGGTGTACATCAATTGTATCTGAATGAAGGCTGTCTGTAATTGCTATTTTTTTAATTACAAAAAGTGAAGTATCTATCATTGCAACCTGGCTTTTAATAAATGAAAGGGCTGGGGTTACCTTATTTATATTTTTTTCATCATCCTTTTCTTTACCAGCATTGCAGGCGGATAAAAAAAGAAAAATGGTGGCGGGGAAAATTATTTTTTTCATGGCATAAAAATAAATGAAAACAAGATGCTGAAAATAATTATCCCGGTCTATTAAAAGAACCGGGATAATTTTGTAAGCAAAGCAGCAGTAAGTATTGGTACTATTTGTTTAGTGAAATGCCTGCCTTCAGGCCAAAATTGAAAAGATTTTCTTTAACAGGGTATTTGTCTTTGAAACTTGATAATGCTTGATAACGCATTTGAGGACCAACCTGAAATTTTGTTTTACCAGCTTTGAAGCCAACAATCAGTTCAGCACCTGTATTCATATTCCAGCGACGTATAAGATCTGGATACTTTGTATAATTTTTAAAATCAGTTGAAATAAGATAAGCACTGTTATCGAGCAGGTAAGTTGGTTGAGCAGTTAATCCTAAGCCCACACTTATTTTTTTATTATTGATAAAATTTACTTCAAAGCCTATAGGTAACGAAATTGAAAAATAAACATTGGTAAGCCAGTTTGGGTTATAGCCATTAAAATTGCGATAGTAAGAAGTGCGGGTTACAGACTGTGGCAAAGATCCACTCTGAATAGCAATAGTGGCTGGTTCAGCAACATAACTGAAAGCATGAATATTATACTTGTTTACATTGAATTGAAAACCTGCTTTAATTAATAAGTTTTTTGAAATTGAATATTTTGCTGCAAGACCTAATTCAAAGCCAATATCCGGCTTATGTGTTACTAAACTTCTTACATCCCGTAAGGCAAGATTGGATGGTATAGAAGTAGAACCAGAAGCAGCAAGAATGGTTTCTTTATTTTCAGTCAATCGGCGATAACTTATTCCTGGTGTAAAATACAATTGCCAAATAATTTTTTTCTTTTGTTTGTTTTTTTGGAAAGAGGTACTTCCTTCTTTTGATTTATTTATTAGTTCAGAAATCAGAACTGATGGTTTTAAAACATCCACTACAGGAATATTCTTTTCTGTCCTGTTATTTACAAGGGAATTGTTGTGGATCTCAGTTACAGAATTATTAATAACAGGAGAAAGACTAATCGTATTTTTTGTTTTTGAAGCAATATCACTGCTGTTATTGAGTAGCGATGGAATTTGTTTTTCAATTTTTTCCTGAACCACAACCGTTTGTGGAATTGTAGCTTCAGGTACAACAACAACATCATTTGATTCTAAAGTATAATTATTTATGATTGTTGGAACTCTTTTTGAAACTATTGACCGATTCGGATTTATCTTCGTTAAAATAGGGGCAGAAGATTTTGCTACTATTTTATTTTCTTCTTTTACAGGTTGGGTATTTATTTTAATTTCTGTTGAAGCAATTTGTGAATTTGAATCCGGTTGCAATATCATAACGCCAGAAACTACAGCTCCTGTAAGTAATAACAATAAAGCAGTAATACCATACCATCTGCTCCGGGGATGAAGTGTATGGTTAATTTCAGTCCATACCTTTTCGGATGGGTGCATCCGGTATTGATCAGCATTTTGTTTTAAAAATTGCTCAAAATCTCTATTATCGTAATTTCTCTCCATAGCTTATCAGCGATTCAGGGTACTTTTATTTATTTACTTCCCACAGCTACCATCCAATCCACACTTTGCTTCGGTTTATGTAAAATTCTTTTTCTTATTAAAATTTCTTCCAGCATTGTTTTAGCCCTTGTAAACTGGCTTCGACTGGTACTTTCTTCGATGTCTAACATTACCGCTATTTCTCTGTGACTATAACCTTCAATTGCGTAAAGATTAAGTACTGTCCGGTAGCCAATTGGAAGCAATCTTATACATTCCACAATCTGTTTTGCCTGAATTATAGATGGAACTGCTTCCTCCCGAACCATCGCAGATGTGGCATGTATCAAATCAACACTTTCATTGAACTTTTTGTTCCGTTTCAAGATATTGATGCAAGTATGTACTACAATCCTGCGAATCCAGCCTTCAAAAGAACCACGACCTTCAAAAGAAAAAATCTGCATAAAAACCTTGATAAAGCCTTCCTGTAGCATATCCTCGGCATCCTCCCGGTTATGGGCGAAGCGATAACAAACCGCCAGCATTTTAGAACTGTATTTATTGTACAATTCCCGTTGGGCGGAAGCATCGTTTTTTAAACAGCCTTGTAAAATGGCTTCTTCAGTCATAGTTGACGTTTAGAGTGCCTGTAAATTAGACATATTTATAATACAAATGCTGCATAAGAGTGTAATTTTTTTAATTTCTTGAAAACTAAATTGTATGAAATTAAAAAGTAGCCCTTGCAGAAATAATAAAATTTCGCCCTGCTGATGAGAAACCGGAGCCAAATGTCCGGTAATTACGGTCAAAAAGATTTTCAACTCCAATTTGGAGCATCATTATTTTATTTATCCTGTAACTGCCACGCCAATTTAAAGTAAACCACTCTGGCAT
Source organism: Bacteroidota bacterium (assembly GCA_031423175.1). Classification (GTDB taxonomy): domain Bacteria; phylum Bacteroidota; class Bacteroidia; order Chitinophagales; family Chitinophagaceae; genus VBAR01. The sequence goes on along the minus strand of JANPEU010000642.1, from coordinate 16,956 downwards.
GCCATCTGGGGTTGCATATTGCAGATTATCTTCCCCGGTAATATTATAATCCTTTAACCGCTTCCAGCTATTGTACATTAGATAAATTTCCGTGCTTAGTTTTTGTTTTGAAAAACTGATGCTGCTTTTAAGCAGGGTGGGTGGAATATGATCCAATGGCTTCTTAATTTTATTTTCTAAAAACCTGCCGTAAGTAAAGCTGAACGTATTGTCAAATGAAAGGTGTTTTGAAAAATCAATTTTCAACCGGCTGCTGAAACCATAAATAAATGCAATCCGTTTATTTTGATTTGCCATTACACCACTTAGTACACCATTATATATTACGGAATCCTGTCCGTTTAATTTAAAAGGTGACAGTACAATTGCGTTGCGAAGCCAGGTATAAAATAAGTTTACTTCAAACCTTATTTTCTGTTGAATTATTTTTGTAATACCTGCATCAAGATTGAACGTGTATTCAGGTTTTATTCCCGGGTTAGGTATTACTAATTGCTTTGCACTGGATGCTGATTCAAATATTCTGCTGAGATCATCTACGTTTGGAGATCTGAATCCGGTGGAAAAATTCCAGCTAAGTCTTAAATCATCAGCCGGCATATTTACCAAACCAAAATTTCCAGTAAAAGCAAAATTATTTTGTTTTATTTGGGTAAAAGGGAAATTAAAAAATGAATTGTCATCAATGACTGAATGGATATTTGTTTTTTGAAAACGTAAACCTTCATTTAAAATCCATTTGCCCGAACCGAATTTGAAAAGATGTTGCGCAAATAATGCAACTGTATTCATTTTGTTTTTTCCATTGGGGTAGCGGCTGTCTAACGAGGAGGAGATATTAGTAAGAATATTTTTTCTTAAGGCGGATGATTTAAGATTGTTAAACTGTCCATCAACACCCATGGTGAGTTCATGCTTTTTCCAATTCTTTTTTCCATCCAGTGTAAATCCTGCCACATTTACTTTTTCCATTCTGCTGTCTAACCGATCATATCGTTGGTATTCTCTTGTATGGCGACTTTCTTCAATATCCTGGTAATTGACGTTGAATCGTAATGCATCTGCAAATTTTAAATTGGTAATATTTAATTCATAAGCACCCAACAATCTTTTTTGCGGGCCATAATACCACTGGGCAAAGCGTAGGTTCCCATTTCTTAAATCCTGCAAACGATCATACCGCGGTACATCCGTTGAATTTGAATATTGAAGATTTAACTGATGAGATATTTTTTCTGATTGCTGATATAAGATTTTCTGTGCAATGTCCCATTGTTTGTATCCTGAAAATATTTGAACACGGTCATCAGCATTCGTTACGATTCTATCATTGCCGGCAGACGGTTGAATATACTGATTTCTTCTTCCAAAATTTGGATATGCCTTTGTATAATTGCTTCCCATTTTCAGATCATCAAAATCGCTGAATGTATAGGATTGAAGCCAGGCAAATTTTTTTCCACCAATACTCAGGTTAGCATGTACTGATTTTTCTTTATTCGCAGAACTGAATCTTGCAAAAGCATTCCCGGTAATAAATGTTTTATCAATTACACTTAGTTTAGGAGATTTTGTCCGAAGATGAATGACGCCACCTAATGCATCACTTCCATAAATCGTAGAGGATGGACCATATAAAATTTCCATCTGCTCCAGCATATTCTGGTCAACCGATATAATATTTTGCAAGTGTCCTGCACGGTATATCAGGTTGTTCATTCGTATGCCATCTATTACCAGTAAAATTCGGCTTGCTTCAAACCCACGCAGCACCGGGCTACTGCCGCCCTGCTGACTTTTTTGTACAAATACACTTCCTGTATTTACTAACAGATCTCCGGTATTCTGGGTATTAAATTTTGCAATAGCATTGGCAGTAACAACATCAATTTTTTGAGCAAGATTTTTTTTCTTCTCAGCAAATTTATTTGCGTACACTACTACTTCCTCAAAATTTTGGGTGCTGTCTTCTTGTGCGTAAATGCTGAATACGGAAATAACGGCATTTAATAAAACGAAACTTTTTTTCATACTATTTAATTCATATTAATAACAATAGCGGCATTTCTGGGAAATACTGCAACCATAAATAAACTGGAAAATATCAATTATGTATTAGGGGGAGGAGACAGGAGTTCAGATGCAGGTGAAGGAAGAAGTATTTCAAAATAGTTTGAGTACTTTGTTGAAATTCCGACAGCAAGTACTTCATTTAAATTCATTTCGGACGAAGTGTAAAGCTGAAAGAAAAAATCTATAACTAATTGTTGAGATTGTTGCTTTGTATTTCGTTGTGTTTTGTTCAATTTTTCATGCAATAGATCTTCATCAGCATCATATAGTCCCTTTATTTCACAAACTCCATTTTTTTCATTAATTGATTTTATGTCAAACAAACGATTGCCCACCCGGATTTCTTTTCCTTTCTTCACCCAAACTAAATCAGCTTTTTTAATCTGAATGATTTGAAGAAAAGTATTTTCTAATCTTTCTTCCATCTGGTGGCGGATAATATCCTGGTGTATGGTAAAATAAAATGAAAAGAAAACAGGCATTATGGTTAATGCCAATAAGTGAAAGATGATTATTTTTTTAACCCGTTGATTCATTATTTAGTTGACGGAGTTTGTGGTTTCTTTCTTACAAGACTATCAATTGGGTAATGCGCTTTCATTGTATCCATTGATGCGGTTGCCCAGTTTATCAATACATTTTTTTCATCCTGTGTTAGTATAGCATTCTTATGTAACCATGTATAATTTTCAAGTGGCATTTCATCTTCTTTCACCTGTTTAATTATTTCTTCCAATTTACGATACTGAAAGCGTAGCGGACGATTTGCATACTCATCAAAATTGATTTCTTTTTTACCATCTTTAATATGATTATTCAACCACCAATGAACCGGTTGTATTTTAGTGTACCAGGGATAAGCAGTGTTGTTAGAATGACAATCATTACATGCTTTTTTCAGAATAGCATTTACATTATCGGGCACTGCATGTACTTTTGTTATGGCGTTTGGTTGTTCACCGGCTGCGCTGTTTTTTGCCGGGTGAAAAAATTGGATAGCAATTAATGCAATGAGCAATATCCAGCCAATTGTTTTAAATACTTTTTTCATGTCCTGTTTTTTTTTGGCTAAATTAATATTTCTCCCGACATTTCCTTTGGTATTGGCAAATTCATCATGGTTAAAATAGTTGGAGCAAGATCTCCCAGCTTTCCGGGTTTAATATTCCCTTTCCATTCTTTGTCTATTATAAAAAACGGAACAAGATTCAATGTGTGTGCTGTATTGGGGGTGCCATCTTCATTGATCATATAATCGGCATTGCCATGATCGGCGGTTAAAAAAACAGTATAGTCGTTTTCTAATGCAGCTGTAACCACTTTGCTTACACATTCATCAACTGTCTCTACGGCTTTTATGACTGCTTTCCAAACTCCGGTATGCCCTACCATATCTGCATTGGCATAATTTATTACACAAAAATCAAAACTTCTATTTTTTATTTCTGGTAGAATAGCTTCAGTTAAATCTTTAGCACTCATTTCCGGTTGCAAATCATAGGTTGCTACTTTTGGTGATGGCTTCATAATTCTTCTTTCATCTGTAAAGGGTTCTTCCCTGCCGCCACTAAAGAAAAAAGTAACATGTGGATACTTTTCTGTTTCTGCAATCCGGATTTGTTTCTTCCCGTTTTGTTGCAGCACTTCGCCAAGTGTGTTTGTTAAATTATCATTTTCAAAAATTACATTTACATTTTTAAAAGTTTTATCGTACTCTGTCATTGTTGTATAATTCAACAAAAGTTTTTTCATGCCATGCTCTGGCATATCTGTTTGAGTAAGCACCTGCGTTATTTCCCTGCAACGGTCTGTCCGGAAATTAAAACATAAGGCTATATCATCATCTTTTATTAAAGCAAGAGGTTGCTGACCTTCATCAAAAATTACAGTGGGCTTAATAAATTCATCTGTAATATTATTGGCATAAGCATTTTCAACAGCAGCAAGTGCATCGGTTGCTTTTTCTCCCACACCATTTACCAATGCATCATAAGCAAGCTTAACCCTTTCCCAGCGTTTATCTCTATCCATTGCATAATAGCGACCGCTTACAGTTGCAATTTTCCCAACCGTATCATTTAAATGCAATTGTAAATTTTTAATAAAACCTAAACCACTTTTGGGGTCACAATCTCTGCCATCTGTAAATGCATGAATAAAAATTTTTTCCAGCCCTTCATTTTTACAAACATCAAGGATTGCTTTTAAATGATTTAGATGCGAATGAACACCACCATCGCTGACCAAACCCAGTAAATGAAAATCTTTGTCATTTTCTTTTGCAGAGCGGATTGATTTCAGCAACGATTCATTTTGTGCCAACTCACCGGTACGGACTGCTACATTAATTCGCTGTAATTCCTGATAAACGATTCTGCCCGCCCCTATATTTAAATGACCAACTTCAGAGTTGCCCATTTGGCCGTCCGGTAAACCAACCGACTCACCGCAGGTAAGAAGAGTGCTATTTGGATATTTGGAATACAAGGATTTCGTAAATGGCACATTGGCATTCTGAATTGCGTCAGATGAAGCAACTTTGCCCAATCCCCAACCGTCCATGATAACGAGAATTACTTTTTTGGGATTCATTTGTTAAAAAATATTTTTAGATAGTAGAAAAACGTTCTTTTAAAGGTATTAATGCGCTGCAAAACTAAGCTTTAAAAGAAATAACATCTGGCAGTTTATGTTTAAAAACCAGTTTATTACTTTTACCTTGCACCCTTCGGTTATACTGTGGCACATTTTTAGATTAACTGAACTGGAATAAAATTTACAATTATGAAAACACTGTTTTCAACCTTATTAGCTTTTACATTGATTGTTTTGTCATCTTTTACTACACAAAATACAATTGATGGTGTAATTAGTGCACTGAAAAATGGTAATGCAAATGACCTTTCCCGTTATTTTGATGATAATGTAGAACTGACATTGCCGGATAAAAGTGATACGTACAGCAAAGCCCAGGCTCAATTGATTGTAAAAGATTTTTTTAATAATAACAAAGTAAAAACTTTCGATGTAAAGCACAAAGGCGATCAGAACGGTGGTGAGTATTGTATTGGTACATTGTCAACAGCCCAGGGAAATTTCCGCACAACTGTATTTGCGAAAAACAAAGGCGGTAAGCAATTGGTAAACGAAGTAAGATTTCAGTCAATCGAATAATAAAAAAATTGTTTCTATTGTTTTGAAAGCTGTTCCGCTAAATGGAGCAGCTTTTTTTATCTCCTTACAAATGCGGCGAAGTATTATTTTTGAGGTTATGAACAAAGAGCAACTTCTGCATTTGATAGACGAAGCATTAAAGGAAGATATAGGTAATGGCGATCATTCTGCATTAAGTTGTATTGATGCCGGTGCAAAAGGCAAAGCTGTACTAAAAATAAAAGAAGACGGAATACTGGCTGGTATGTATATAGCTGAAACAATTTTTTTATACAAAGAACCTTCCTCCGTATTAATTCCTTTTAAACAAGATGGCGATGAAATGAAATTTGGAGAAAAAGCTTTTGAAGTGGAAGCGTCTGTTCATACTATTTTACAATGCGAAAGATTAGTGCTGAACTGTATGCAGCGAATGAGTGGCATTGCAACTTTAACCAATTTATATGTTCAGAAGTTGAAAGGATATAAAACCCGTTTGTTAGATACCCGTAAAACAACGCCTAATTTCAGATTATTGGAAAAAGAAGCTGTGAGAATCGGTGGCGGTGTAAATCACCGGTTTGGATTGTACGATATGATCATGCTAAAGGACAATCATATTGATTACTGTGGAGGTATAGAAAAAGCAATTGAGAAAGCATATAATTATGTGCAAACAAGAAAACTGGATTTGAAAATAGAAGTGGAAACAAGAAATATAGATGAAGTAAAAAAAGTTATTGCAATTGGAAAAGGGAAGGTATTCCGCATAATGCTGGATAATTTTAAACACGGGCAATTAACCGAAGCGGTAAAATTAATTGGTGAAGATTTTGAAACAGAAGCAAGCGGCGGTATTAATTTGGAAAATATTGAAGCGTATGCAAAATCTGGAGTTGATTATGTAAGTGTGGGTGCATTGATACATCAGGCAAAGAGTTTGGATTTGAGTCTAAAGGCCTCCCCATCCCGAAGTTTCGGGACCTCCGTAGGAGGGGCTTAAGATCCCTAAAGCAATTAATTTCATTTTAAGTATTGCCAGTAACATGAGTAAAAAAAATAAACCAGATACAAGAGGATTTGTTTATAGTACAGACCCGGGTTTTCAGTTCGAAGAGGAGAATATGAATGTGGACACATTGCAACCTTCTCAACAAAAATTAAGAATACGATTAGATACGAAACGCCGTGCTGGAAAAGCCGTTACTTTAGTTGAAGGCTTTATTGGAAAGGAAAATGACTTGATAGATCTCGGAAAAAAATTAAAATCATTTTGCGGCACAGGTGGCTCTGCAAAAGATGGGGAAATAATTGTTCAAGGCGACCAGAAAGATAAAGTGTTGGGTTGGTTGGTAAAAAATGGATACTCTAATTCAAAAAAATCCGGATAATATTTAAGATTTAGAGACTTCATCTGAAACAACAAAACTCAACGCCCCACTCGGGCATTTTTTTACCTGTTCAATAATTTGTAGCGTTTCAGCCTGGCTCATATCAATCCATGGTTTTCTTTTTGGGTCAAACACTCCGGGTAATCCTCTTGCACATATTCCTGAATGACTACATATTTGAGGTTTCCAGATAACTGTTATTTCTCCGTTGAGGTATTTAAATGTTGATTGCATTTTAAATATTGTTTTAAAATTTATAACAAGCTAATGAATATGCTCAATAGAATTACCGAACGATAAATGGAGCGTCGCAAGTAAAGTTAAATAGTAGTAATGAAGCTGGTGCCAAAAAAAAGTCATCGTCTTTAATGAAATCAACCAATAAATAAGACTCATTCACCTAAGTCACCCCTAGGGGGTTTGACTTACTGCCCCTGCGCCAAACTATACGACTTTTTATCGCCCCACATATTCAACAGTTCAAACGAACAGATTTTAAAATTACCACTCATGCTAACGTATAGCCCAATTACATCTTGCTGTGTCAGCGGAAAATCGTCTATACTTTCGAAGCGAACGTTATATTGATTTACAAGGTTTGTATAAACCGAACCCGTAGGCCATACCTGTGTGCCACGGTTGCTGATATTGATAAGATTGAATTTTACGCCACCATGCCGTTTGCATTTTACTGCAATATCATTGGGCTGTTCACTGCTTTCAATAAATAAATCAACACCAACAATGGTTTCCTGAATATCATCTTTTGAAATCATCATTGAATTGAATTCTAGTTTTAAAGGTGCAGGTGTGCCGGGTCTGTTGGCAATTATTTCTTTTGCATTTATCTCTGGCTTCTTACCAAAATTGCTAATAATCGCATCTGCAAACTGGGTAGTGTTTACTGAAGGGATTTTTTTATCCCCGAAATCTCCTGTATGTATTCCCGTCTCTAAAGTATATAATAATGCGTTTTCAATAACCGCAGCATTTTCTGTAAGACCCACATGTCGCAGCATTGCAAAACCACTTAATAATAATGCGGTTGGGTTAGCTATATTTTTTCCGGCAATATCCGGCGCCGTACCATGAACAGCTTCAAAAATGGAAATATGATCGCCAATATTTGCGGATGGAGCAAAGCCTAATCCGCCAACCAAACCTGCACATAGATCGCTTACAATATCACCTTGAAGATTGGTAAGTACCACTACATCAAAATTATCGGGTCTTGTTACCAATTTCATACAAAGATCATCCACTATTATATCATCGGCTTTTAGTTCGGGATATTCTTTTGCCACTTCATAAAAGCATTCCAGAAACAAACCATCGGTGAGTTTCATAATATTTGCTTTATGGCCGCAGGTAATACGCCTGGCTTTTTTTTGCCTTGCCATTTCAAACGCATATCGTATAACCTGCATACTGCCCGGCCGGGTAATAAAGCGGCGGCTGAGTGCCACATCATGTGTAAGCATGTGCTCGATACCACCATAGGTATCTTCTATATTTTCCCGTACCACCGTTATATCAATTGGTATTCCCGCTTTGCTGAAAACAGTATCTACGCCGTGAAGGGTTTGAAATACTCTTTTATTGGCAAATGTGTTCCATGTTTTACGTGCTGTTACGTTGATGCTTTTTACTCCTTTGCCTTTAGGTGTTTCCATCGGTCCTTTAAAAAGTAAACCCAATTCTTCAATCGTTTGTTTTGCTTCATCTGTCATACCATTATTAAAGCCTTTGTCAAACACCCATTTACCCATATCCACATATTCATATTCCAGGGGAACATTATTTGCATTAAAAATTTTGAGCACAGCTTGCATAATTTCTGGCCCTATTCCATCTCCTTTTGCTACAGCAATTTTCATGTATAAAAATTTTATTGAGTAAATATCCTAAACCGCAAATCTACTATGTTGCTTTATTTAATTGATGAAAGGTGATGAGAATTATTTTCTTTCACTATCTTTAACTGCAATCACTCTCACCATGACAAGTAAAATCTCCGAAGGCGTTAAAATAAGTGTGGAAACATTCTATCAAAATGACTATAGCAGTCCGCTTGATGGTGAGTTTATGTTCGCTTACCGGATAACGATTGAAAACAAAAACGATTTCCCGGTAAAATTGCATCGCCGTCACTGGAATATTTTTGAAAGCGATGGCAGTAATCGTGAAGTGGATGGTGAAGGTGTGGTTGGAGTGCAACCCATCTTAAAACAAGGAGAAAAATATCAGTATGTAAGCGGCTGCAACCTGCGAACTGAAATGGGAAAAATGAGTGGCTTCTATCAGATGGAAAACCTACATTCAAAAAATTTATTCGAAGTAAAAATTCCTGCTTTTGAAATGATGGTGCCTTATAAAGGAAATTAGTTACAGGTCTCTGGTTGCTATTAACCGGTAAAATTTACTCCTTTCAAAGTAGTATTTCACTTAAGGTATCGTGTTAAATTTTAATCATTATTTATTTGCCGGCTTATCAAGGTGGGATAAGTAATCAAACCAGTAGTGAAAGACTATTCAGTTACATCCTGATTCCAAATTACCAATTCCAAATTCCATTTCAGCTTCATAAAATTAGCGTGGTTTATATTTTGCCCCATCCAAAATTTTCCTTGCATCCATTTTCATTATTTCTCCCGGCTTTAAGGACGAATTTTTTTCTGCAAATATTTTTACAATCTGCCAACCAATCCACTGGCCCAGGTTACCCGGCGAATTTTCCTGAGAAAAACTTTGAGTAAAAGGTCCTTCGCCTATATAGGTTTGAATTGTGGTAGGGTTGATTGAATTTAAATCTTCGTTTTTAAGAATAATAGTCCATATGTCGCCTTCATTTTTTGTACACCAGTCAATTTGTTTTTGAGTATATCCTGTCTTTACAGAGTCAGGAGCATTGGGCAAAAATAAATCTACCAGATACCATTGCTTACCTTTTTCAATCATCTGTTCAATTAAGGGTTTACCATTGCTTTTATCAGGGAATAATTCATCTGCTATTGCTTTCATACAATTGGCGGCTATATACTCTTCATCAAATCTGCGGGAAATATAAAAAGGGTAAAGCCGTTGTACTTCTTCTTCAAAGTAGGCACCGAAATTTTTACCTGCATACTGATGTAAGCCAATGGCAATATAATTTTTGGTTAATGCAATGCCCGGACCATCAAGGGTGCTGAGAAAAGTGATAAAGCCTGGGATTTTATAATCAGGGAAATAAAATTTCACATGTTGTAATCCGTTTTTAATTTCTTTTTCGATGGCCGAAGTAGATTTGTATTTTATCAATAATGAATCATTGAAAGATTTATAAGCTTTATAAAATTCTTTAAGCACAAATAAAGTTGTTTCATTCGAGTCAATTCCGTTTACGCCAAGCATTCCCTGCATAAAGTCATCATAAAAATCCGGGTAATTATTTTTTAAAGAGGTAAGACTTCTTGAAATATTATTCGTGTCTACTCGGAAAAAATCTTTTTCAAACCGTTCTAACTTGAAGTCAATTTTGATATTTGAAACATCAGGGCCATTTGATTTGTTGCTGCAGGAAATCAGGAAAGCATTGAAAAGAGCGAAGGCAATTAAATTTTTCATAGATAAATAAAAACGTGAATGGGTTGAAATTGTTGTAGCAAAATTAGTGTATAAAGGTATTGCCCTGCTTCCTTACTGGTAAAACCTCAAACTTTTAAACTGTCTTACCCCTTTCCTGATACAAGAAGGGCAAGTAGGAGTGGGGGCAAAATATCTTAAATTTGCTTTATGAAAATAGCACTGGCTCAGCAGAATTATCATATTGGAAATATAGAAGGCAATACAAAAAAAATTATTGATGCAATAACACATGCAAAAAAGCTGGGTGCTGACCTGATTGTTTTTTCTGAACAAAGCATCAGTGGTTACCAGGCAAGAGATTTTTTGGAGTTTAATGATTATATCAACAAATGCTATAAAGCCATTGATGAAATAAAGCTATATGCAGATACCATTGCGGTATTAGTTGGTTCGCCTGCCCGCAATCCTGTTAAACAAGGAAAAGATTTATTCAACGCAGCTTTTTTCCTTTTCGAAAAAGAAGTAAAAGCAGAAATACATAAAACCTGTTTGCCAAACTATGATGTGTTTGATGAGTACCGTTATTTTGAACCAGCCTATGATTGGAATGTTGTTGAGTTTAAAGGGAAAAAATTAGCAATTACGATTTGCGAAGACATCTGGAATCTTGGAGATAATCCGTTATACCGCATTTGCCCGATGGATGAGCTGATGAAACAAAACCCGGATGTAATGATTAATCTTTCTGCTTCGCCATTTGATTATACACACGATGAAGACCGTAAGGCAACCATCAAAGCAAATGTGATGAAATATAAACTGCCGATGTTTTATTGTAATGCTGTTGGCAGCCAGACTGAAATTGTTTTCGATGGGGCTTCATTGGTGTTTGATAAGTCGGGTAATCTTTGTCATCAATCGCCAATGTTTGATGAAGCGGTTGATATAATAGAATTGAATGATGACGGAACAATCAATGGAAAAATTCTGGAACCAGCCAGCCGCATCCCAAATAAAGAATTAAATCCGGTACAACTTGAATATAATTTGAATATTGATCAGGTGCATGATGCAATTGTAGTGGGGATTAAAGATTATTTTTCTAAAATGGGGTTTACCAAAGCAATCATTGGCAGTAGCGGTGGTATTGATAGCGCAGTTACGATTGCACTTGCTTGCAAAGCTTTGGGTAAAGAAAATGTGAGAGCCATTTTAATGCCATCGCAATTTTCCAGTTCACATTCTGTGGATGATGCGGAACTATTAAGTAAGAACCTTGGGAATGCATATGATATTGTTCCGATAAAGAATATTTTCGAATCATTTCTTACAGAACTAAAACCCATCTATAAAGATTTGCCTTTTGGTTTGGCTGAAGAAAATATACAAGCAAGAGTGAGAGGTAATTTATTGATGGCTATTGCAAACAAATATGGATATATTTTACTCAACACTTCCAATAAAAGTGAACTGGCAACAGGCTATGGAACTTTGTATGGCGATATGGCTGGTGGATTAGGTGTGCTTGGTGATTGTTATAAAATGCAAGTGTATGCTTTGGCAAAATATATAAATCGGGATGGGGAAGTAATTCCAGATAATATAATTACTAAAGCACCGAGTGCAGAACTAAGACCCAATCAAAAGGACAGTGACAGTTTGCCTGAATATGAAATATTGGATAAAATTTTATACCAATATATAGAAAGAACCCAAGGCCCCAATGAAATTAAAGCAATGGGTTTTGATACAGCGTTGGTGGATCGAATTTTAAAAATGGTAAATATAAATGAGTATAAACGCAATCAGTTTTGCCCGATCATACGCATTTCACCCAAAGCATTTGGAGTAGGAAGAAGAGTTCCGATTGTCGGAAAATATCTTTCCTGATTTTTTAATGTTTAAATGTAATCACTACTAATACTGGCGGTGAACCAAGAGGTATAGATGCGTTTTGTGATACCACAAGATTCGTTTCATTTAAACTTACTAATGTAAATGTGGTAGAACCACCGGGGAGCAATGGTACAGACAAAACAAGTTGGGTTTCGCCGGATTCAAACCTCCAGGTAAAGTTTCCTGCTGTTGAAGGAGAACATATTGTAGTTCCTTCGCTTATTGTAAAACTAAGGTTAGATGAAAATGTAAGTATGTTATCAATAAAACATGCAAGTTGGGGTAAAGCAGAAATATCAGTACCGCCTGCAGTGGCACTTTGAAATTTCCAGGGTGAACGGGTAAGATTTTCTGTTTTTGTTGGAACCGGGGCAGGTGTTGCTTCTTTATTACTACAAGAATATGATAAAGTAGATAGAATAAGCAGAATGCAGAAAAACAAGGAATTTATCTTTTTCATGATAAGGGATTTAAGGCTTAAAAGTAATAAACGATTTTTGGAACTGAAAAGTATTTTCCCGCTGTTTTAGTTTTTATTTAATTCTTTTCTACTAACGGCAGGTTATTTGCTAAAAGCAAGTTCGTATTTTGCCGAATCGAATTCCTTATCGGCAAGATTGCGACACTGAATCTACGAGACAGGCGCATGGGATTTTGATAATAACAAGAAAGCTGGAAACATAAAATAAATTTTTAAAATGCTAAAGACAGCCGAAGACATCAGAAAATTAAATGAACGCATAAGTTATGCGGGTCAGTTTATTGGAAAAATAAAAGAAGAAGTGGGACAAGTAATAGTTGGTCAAACTTCAATGCTTGATAAATTATTGATTGGTTTATTGAGCAACGGACATGTTCTACTTGAAGGTGTGCCCGGTCTTGCAAAAACACTTGCCATAAAAAGTCTGGCGCAGGCAATTCATGCAAAGTTCAGTCGCATTCAATTTACACCTGACTTACTACCAGCAGATGTGATTGGTACTATGATTTATCATCAGCAACGAAATGAGTTTGTAGTACGCAAAGGTCCCATCTTCGGAAATTTTATTTTGGCTGATGAAATAAACCGTGCCCCGGCAAAAGTTCAGAGTGCATTGCTGGAAGCGATGCAGGAAAGACAGGTAACAATAGGGGATACAACTTATAAACTAGATGAACCATTTTTGGTTTTGGCTACACAAAATCCATTGGAGCAGGAAGGAACTTATCCTTTGCCCGAAGCCCAGGTAGATCGGTTTATTATGAAAGTTATTGTTGATTATCCTTCTATGCAGGAAGAGCAATTGATAATAAGAAGCAATGTGCAGGGATTGAATTTACCTGCGATAAATCAGGTTGTATCGGTTCAGGAAATTTTGAATGCAAGAGAAATGGTCAGAGAAATATATATGGATGAAAAAATTGAGCAATATATTCTTGATATCGTTTTTGCAACAAGAAAGCCGGAGCACTACAAATTAGAAAAATTAAAACCATTGATTAGTTATGGTGCATCGCCACGGGGTAGTATCAATCTTGCACTTGCCGCAAAGTCGCAGGCATTTTTAAATAAACGGGGTTATGTAATTCCAGAAGATGTAAGAAGTATTTGCTTTGATGTACTTCGTCATCGGATTGGTTTGACCTATGAAGCGGAAGCAGAAGGAGTAAATGTTGAAAATGTGATTGAGGAAGTTTTAAAACAGATAAATGTTCCTTAAAACCCTCTAAATCCTCCGAAAGGAGTTTTTTTCTTTCATATACAAAATGCTTACAACATCAGAAATAATAAAAAAAGTCCGGTTGCTTGAAATAAAAAGCAAGAAACTCACCAGTGATTTATTTACAAGCGAATATCATAGTGCTTTTAAAGGAAAAGGGATGAGCTATAAAGAAGTCCGTGAATATGCAGCGGGAGATGATATTCGTTTTATTGATTGGAATGTATCTGCAAGAATGGGACACCCGTACAGTAAAATTTTTGAAGAGGAAAGAGAGTTAACGGTTATGTTACTTGTTGATATTAGTAAGAGTTCATTGTTTGGAACAATACATGCAACTAAAAAAGATATTATAACTGAAATAGGAGCCGTACTTAGTTTTTCGGCTGTAAATAATAATGATAAAATTGGTGTGATATTTTATGATGGTGAGATTGTAAAATATATTCCACCAAAGAAGGGAAGGCAACATGCTTTGTTTATTGTTCGGGAGTTGCTTACGATAGAACCCCGAAATGACGGAACACAGTTAAGCAAGGCGTTGAAATATTTTAATAACACAACTAAACAAAAAAGTATTGCATTTGTATTAAGTGATTTTATTGATGCCAATTATGATGATGCCTTGCGAATAGCTGGAAAAAAGCATGATGTGATTGGTATAAAGTTGTATGACAGGATGGACCGGCAATTGCCAATCGCAGGTATGCTGCATGTACTGGATGCTGAAACAGGAAATCAAAAATGGATTGATACAGGCGATTTGTTTGTACGGCATAGTTATGAACAGGAATTTTTCCGGGTTACAAAATACAGTAATGATATTTTTAAAAAAGCAGGATGTGATTTGTTGCACCTCCGAACAGATGAGGACTATGTAAAGGTATTGCAACGTTTTTTCTTCAGCCGGAACCGTAATCACTGATAAACAGGGTTTGAATGATTTCGCTGATTTGAATGATTAATGGATAACAATGATTTTATTCAGAATATTTTTTCTACTATTCTTTTTTGTTTGTGGTGTGAATAGCTATGCACAAACGAATGGATCTATAAATGCCACAGTTGATAAAAATAGAATTTTGATCGGGGAACCATTGCAACTTACTCTCGAAACCACTCTGTCTTCTGAATCAGTTAAATTATTGAATGAGTTTGGCAACATTCCGCATTTCGAATTACTGGATAAGCCAATACTTGATACAACAATTAAAAATGGTTCTTCATTTCTGCGGGCAGTTTATAAAATAACGAGTTTCGATTCGGGACATTGGGTTATTCCACCCATTGCACTTTCTGATAAAATCAAGTCTGACTCGATTCCTGTTGATGTTGTGTTTTCTGATTTTAACCGGGACCAGGACTATCATGACATAAAAGATATTATTGAGATAGAAGCTAAAGCGAAGAAGAACTGGATTTGGTATATCGTAACTGGTGTTAGTGTATTATTGTTGTTTGTTTATTTTTTCTCAAGAAAGAAAAAGATTCCTGTGCAAGCAGTTATAGCTCCTGCATTAAATCCTTTGGAAGAAGCGATGAAGCAATTAGAATTTTTACAAAATCAAAAAAGTTCCGGAAAAATATTTCATACAAAACTTATCGATATTTTTAAGTTGTATGTTTTGAAAAAGAAAAACATCCTGTCTTTGCAAAAAACTACGGATGATTTAGTGGCGCAATTGAAACCAGTTTTAAATGATAATGAAATTTATAATCAACTGCAGCAGGCACTTCGGTTAAGCGATTTTGTAAAGTTTGCCAAATATGTTTCTTCAACCGAAGATGATAGAACAGCGTTTGAAACAATATTGAAAACAATTAAAAAAATTGAACAATCAGGTTCATAAAACTACCCGCAAATTTGCTGGAAGCTCACGGAGGCTCATTTGATGTTATACGAATGGATTAAAAATATCGACTTTGCATATCCTTTTTGTTTCAGCCTGTTTGCTATGCTGCCGGTTTTGATTTGGTGGTATATAAGAAAACAAAACAGCCGTAACGCTTCTTTTATCGTAAGTACTACACAGTCTTTTAATGTGATTACCTGGAAAAACAGAGTAAGACATTTTCCTTTCTTACTCCGGTTATTTACTTTAAGTTGTCTGATAGTTGCCTTAGCTCGTCCTCAACAGCATTTTAGTGAAACAAATGAACAGGGAGAAGGAATAGATATTATACTTTGTATGGATGTAAGTGGCAGTATGGGTTCGAGGGATATTTTGCCATCAAGGATGGAAGCAGCAAAAGAAGTGGCTGTTGATTTTGTAAAAAGCAGAACTGTTGACAGAATCGGGTTGGTAATTTTTTCAGGTGAAAGTTTTACTCAAGTTCCGTTGACTACGGATAGAAATACGTTAGTCACACAAATCCAGTCTTTGGAAAGCAGGAAATATTTAGCAGACGGCACTGTAATAGGAGAGGGTCTTGCAACAGCAGCCGGCAGATTGAATAAAAGTGAAACGAAGAGTAAAGTAATAATTCTTTTAACAGATGGAAAAGAAGATGCACCCGCTACCCGGCTCATTGATCCCTTAACTGCATTGGAAATTGCAAAGTCGCAGGGTGTAAAAGTTTATACAATTGGTATGAGTGCAATTGTACCTTCGGCAACAGGTATATCATCAACAAAAACAAAAAATGCAGCCGGTGATTTTTTAGATGAAGAATTGCTGAGTAAAATTGCAACAGAAACTGGCGGGCAATATTTCCGTGCAACGAATAAAGAAACATTGAAAAGAATTTATGACCAGATTGATCAACTGGAAAAATCAAAAATAGAAATCACAACTTTCAAAAGGGCAGAGGAGAAATATCTGCTGTTTGTGCTAGCTGCGCTGGTATTGTTATTCCTTGAAGTATTATTGCGGTTTACAATTCTGAAAAAATTTCCCTGAGTGAATTATTATTATCCATTCTCATTCATTCAGCTTCATTAGCGTAAATTAGCGGCTCAAATGAAAGCATTAGTTTATAAATCTACCGGAAGCTGGTACGTGGTAAAGGATGATACCGGAAAATTCTGGAATGCCCGGATGAAAGGGGTAATGAAAATGGATGATATTACCAGCACTAACCCGGTTGCCGTAGGTGATATAGTGGAATTGTAAATAGAAAACGAATAAAGCAATACTTCTATAATAGATGAAATACACGACCGCAGAAATTATATC
>JANPEU010000641.1:0-3129 GCA_031423175.1 Bacteroidota bacterium | reverse complement strand
TAAGCAACCCGGAAAGTTGAACTTGTTTTATGGCACATATGGTTATACTGATCAGGATCAGGAAGGTGGTACTTACCGTTTTCGCAAAATGAATTCTGTTATAATCAATTGGCTTAAATCTTCCAATGATCTTTTCCGTCTTACAAGATTGGCTACTCCTAAAGTAGGAGGCATCGTAGGAAATACTTCAGATTATATAGGTGTTCCTTTAGGTCCATCAGGTGCAATTAATAGTTATTTGGAGACACTTGTTTCTTCAATTGGTTCAATTCAGGTTGTTAAAGGCGATGCAACAAGAAGAATGATTATTATGACTGTGGCTGAAGTATATTTTAATCTTGCAGAAGCTGCACAACGTGGCGTTCCAGGAATTGGTACTGCTCAGGCAAATTATGAAAATGGGGTTCGTTGGGCTTTTCGTCTAGCTGCTGCTACACAAACTGGTACTGCAACAGCTACGGATGCTGCAGCCGATGCTGCTGCAAATGGTTTTTTAACTGGTGGTGGTGCTAATGCAGATTGGTCTGCTTCTCCTGATAAACTTGCTGCTATTTTGATTCAGAAATGGACAGCATTTTGCCATATAGATGGTTTGGAAGCATGGAGCGATTACCGTAAATCTGGTGGTATCAGCTGTCCGACTTCTCCAAAATCACAAGTAGCTGCTGCCAGTGCTGAACCTGTTCGTTTGCTTTATCCATTGCGTGAAAACCAGGTTAATGGTGCAAATGTTCCGGGAAGCATTGATAGATTCACCAGTAAGATATTTTGGGATGTAAACTAAATTTGAGTACCAACAAATAAAACTAAACAACATGAAAATAAAATTATTATTTGTAGCAATTTTCTCTACGTTGCTCCTCGGATCTTGTCTTAAATCCAAAGATCAATTTGGATTTGCAGCAGACAAAGGAAGCATTGTATCAGAAATATTCGACCGTTCTTATTACGGTGATTTAAAGGTTATTGCTTTGAATGCTACGCCTCCGTCAGAGACTTTTGATCTGATAGAAGTAAAAATGTATGCGCCCCGTACAAATAAACCGGCAAATGACATCACAGCTACTTTAGTGCTAAAGAATAGCCTTGTTACAGCAAATGGTTTAACAATACTTCCGACAAATGCATATACTATTCCTTCATTAACAGTTACAATACCAAAAAATGGCGGATCTTTTAAACTCCCCATGACATTGAATAAAGCCCTGTTAAATCTATCATTGGTTTATGGTATTGCTTTTGAACTTACAACAGTAAGCGAAGGAGTAATCAGTGATCTTGCTCACGAAATAACTATCGCATTAATTATTAAGAATGCATATCACGCTGACTATACTGTTACCGGCTACTTCTTCCATCCTTCAGCGCCACGTGGTATTTCTGGTGTTAAGGGGATGTCCACAGTTGGTGCTAGCAGAGTACAAGCACAAGTTGGTGATTTGGGTGGCTGGAATTTTCAGATGGATATTTCAGGTTCTGCTTTAAGCAACTGGAGTAGTGCAAATGGAGCCACACCTCCAGCACCTCCCGCTTCAGGATTTTTTTCTACGGATAATCCAGGTTCTGTCGCATATCCCGGTCCTGAATTACCAGGTCTTGCTCCTTACGTTCAGACAACATATAACAATAGCTATAATCCGGCAACCAAAACTTTCCTTTTCCATTATGGATATGGCGGTGGTTCTACCAGCCCCAACGGATGGACAAGAAATATTTATGAAAGATGGGTTCGTATTTAATTGTTTAAAAATAGTCCTTTCAAAATAATGGCTGCTCTTTTGAGCAGCCATTATTCTTTTAAAGAATAATTACATTTCTTTGCACCGAAAAATTATCATCGTTTTTATGTACCGGTATTTATTATTTTTTGTTGGGTCTATTCTTTTCCAATCCTGCAATAACCAGGAAAAAGGCAGCAGTAGCAAAATTGAATTTCATATTTTGCATGCGAGGGATAAGCTGGCATATATTGAAACCATTCCCTATTCAGATGAGTCCAGGATAATAATCGATTCGGTTAAAATCGGAAGTGGTGACTTCAAGTGTATTTTGAAAGTTGAAAATTATGAAGAAAGACCCTTCCTTCTTCGGGTATCCGGTACAGATATCCGGATTAATTTTATAAATGACGTACCTGAAATAGTTATTAATGCGGACATCATCCGTCCGGATTCTTTTACAATTGAAAAATCTCCAGCCAATAAATTATTGAAAGATTTTTTTACCGGACAGTCGAAAATGATTGAGGATGGGAAAAGAGCCGGCGATGAAATAAAACAATTGATAGAACAAGGAGATAAATCTGCTCGTTATGATTCACTTGTTGCAGTGGTAAATAAAGTTCTTAAAAATTATTTTTCTTTTGTTAAAAGTTTTGCTGATACGGTTTCAAGCCCCGGTGTTTTTTTAGCAATATATAATTCGGTTGATTTTGGAAAGGATTATACAGGCCTTGAAAAATTTATCATCCGTGCTTCGAATCGTTTTCCGCAACATACACGTATTCAAAAGCTAAAAAATGAAACATTAGAATTTGTAAAAATATTTGAAGAAGAATATGAAGTTGGTCAACTATTGCCATCGATTCAATTAAAGGACACGTCAGGATATTCATATAACACGGCATTCACGAAAGGAAAATATGTTTTCCTGGATATATGGGCTACCTGGAATGGCAACTATCTTAAATATGATAATGCTAAATTGGAAGCAAAATCAAAATTTAGTTCAGATCAATTTGAAATTGTAAGTATAGGCCTGGAGCCTGAAATAGAAATTTGGAAAAAGTATATCAGGCGAAAGAAATTAAAATGGATACAATTGGTAGATGAAAAAGTCTGGAACGGAACAGTTCAGCGAACGTTGAAGATTGACAGTATCCCTTTTAATTTTCTATTAAATCCGGATGGCAGGATTTTACGCAAAGCTATTCCAGCAGACTCTGTCGTTTCAGTTTTATCTGAATATATCAGGCAATGATTTTACATTTGCTTCCTTCTATTAATTTTATATAAATATTTATTATGGATAATCAACAGCAGCAACCCAACCAACTCAACATTGAACTTACTGAAGACATGGCAGAAGGAACGTATGCCAATCTTGCTATCATCACGCATTCTCATGCAG
>JANPEU010000640.1:0-3299 GCA_031423175.1 Bacteroidota bacterium | reverse complement strand
TTTTGCAGATGCTGAAGAAAGCGAAGACCCGATCAGTTTAAAAAAACAAACATGGGATAGTGTAAAAGAATTTATTAGTTTAAAAGTCAGTGAATATTTGAAATAGAAATCTTTATTTATATACTATGTCTCAATCCCGCCTGCTCGCCGCCATTATGTTTACCGATATTGCCGGGTACACGGCGTTAATGGGGAATGATGAACAAAAGGCATTTGATTTACTCAAAAAAAACAGGGAATTACAAAAACCAATTATTGAAAAATTCAATGGAAGATGGATAAAAGAATTAGGTGATGGTGTAATGGCAAGCTTTAATACAGTTTCTGATGCTGTGAATGCAGCCATAAAAATTCAGGAAGCCTGTAACGCAGCAAAAGATTTTCAATTAAGTATCGGCATTCACCAGGGTGAAATTATTTTTGAGAATAATGATATCTATGGTGATGCTGTTAATATTGCTTCACGCATTCAAACATTAGGAGTTCCGGGCTCAGTTCTTTTTTCTAAAAAAATTACAGATGAAATACGAAACAAATCAGAATTTCAACTTACTTCCTTAGGTAGATTTGAATTCAAAAATGTAGAAGAACCAATTGAAGTTTTTGCATTATCCAATCCGGGCTTTGTTGTTCCCAAACCTGAGGAGATGAAAGGCAAACTGAAAATTGCACCAAAACAGAAAAGCAAAAAAGGAATATTGATTGCTGCTGCAATTGCAGTTCTGATTTTATCGGTACTATTCATTTTTAAAAATTCGATTTTTTCAAAAAAAGAAATTGCTACAGTTATAAAATCGCTGGCCATCCTTCCTTTTGAAAATATACAAAATGATTCCACTTTATCTTTTTTAGCAGATGGTATTCCTGAAAATCTTATCAACCGGTTTTCAAATATTACTGGTATTAAAGTTTTTGCAAGGTCTGCAACATTTGGTTTGACAGATTCCACCAGGAAAATTGAGAGTTTACGTAAACTGTTGAATGCGGATATGGTTTTAACAGGGCAATTGCAGAAAAAAGGAAACGGCTATTTCTTGAACTGTGAACTGGTGAATGCTTCGGATCAAAACCTGATCTGGGGAAAACAATATGAGCTGGGAACTACTGATATTTCCCGTATAGAAGATTCCATCATTGTTTCACTTCTCAATCCATTAAAAATAGGTTTGGCCAATAATTCAAAAACAATTCCGGAATCAAAAAAAATAAATCCGGATGCGTATGCTGAATACATGAAGGGCCGTTATTTGAGCTATGGCTCTACACCCGAAGAATCAGAAAAAGCTTTATCGCATTTCAGGGAAGCAATCAGAATAGATCCTAAATATGCATTGGCATATGCTGCTATTGCCAATGAGAAAGTAAACCAGGCACTTTTTTCAACGGCCAGTAAAAATGAAATCGTTAATGAAGCCAGAACGGCTATCGAAGCGGCCAAGGCATTAGACCCGGAGCTGGCAGACATTTATACAACAGAAGGTGCATTAAAATTTTATTATGACTGGGATTGGCAGGGTGCTGTCAATTCTTACAAAAAAGCATTAGAACTTGACCCCGGCAATGCAACAATCTATATCAGGTATTCTGCTACACTGGCTGATATAGGAAGGTATAAAGAGGCACTTCCATTTGCAGATAAAGCTGTAGAGTTAGACCCTGTTTCTATTTCCAGTCTTCACAATCTTGGATGGACAAATCTCATTGCAGGCAATTTTAAAAAAAGTACAGAAGCATTTGGCAAAGCACTGGAACTGCATCCCAACTGGATATGGGGCCATATTAAAAAATCATATGGGCATATTTTTCTGAAAGAGTATGACAAAGCATTGCCGTTGGCCAGGAGGGCAGAAGAATTGTTTAAAGATGGTTGGGGTTCTGAATTATTGCAGGTTACATTGGTGTTTATCTATAAAAATTGTAATGAAAAGGAAAAAGCGGATTCTGTTTTAAACCGTTTCTTAAAATATGCTTCTGAAAACACCCTGGAAGACCCCTGGAATCTTTCTTATATATACTACCTGAAAGGTGATTATAAAAAAGCCAATGAATGGGAAGAAAAAACTATTGAAATGAAATCTCTTTCAGCATACCTAATGTACCTTCCATTATTCTATAGTAAAGAATATTTTCAAAGTGATGCACATCAGAATATTTTGAAAAAAATGGGGTTTGTAAAATAATTTCCCTCTTTAATACTGAATTGCCTTTTATAAATTGAAGTAAAAAATGCCTCAATCCCGCCAACTCGCCGCCATCATGTTCACCGATATTGTCGGGTATACGGCCATGATGCAGCAAAACGAAGAGAAGGCGGTGGCAGTTATCAAACACTATAATACTACACTCGAAAAATGGGTTGCGCATTTTAATGGACAGGTATTAAATTATTATGGAGATGGAAGCCTTTGTATTTTTTCCAGCGCTACAGATGCGGTTAATTGTTCTTTAGCTGTGCAAAAAGATTTGAAGACTGAACCGGTGGTTCCCCTTCGTATTGGTTTACATATTGGCGAAGTTTTTTTTGAAGATGCAAAAGCTTTGGGTGATGGAGTAAATGTTGCTTCCAGAGTTCAATCGCTGGGGCAGGAAAATACAATTCTTATTTCTGAAGAAGTCCATGATAAAATAAAAAACAATGCTTCCATTAGTACTGCATCGCTTGGACATTTTGAATTTAAGAACGTAGGAAAATCAATGGAAGTGTTTGCTTTGACAAATGAAGGACTATTTGTGCCGCAGCGGAAAAAGATGGAAGGAAAACTAAAGAAGAAAAATATTCGAAAGCGAAATATCATTGCAGCTCTTTCATTCATTTTGTTAATTGTAGCGGCTTTTTTTATTTATAAAAATTTCTTTACCGAAAAAACTTCAGCCGGGCCGAAAGACAAGTCCATAGCCGTACTCCCTTTTACTGATATGAGTCCGGATAAAGACCAGGAATACTTCAGTGATGGATTATCTGAAGAGCTGATCAATGCCCTGGCAAAGATCTCAGGTTTAAAAGTTGCCGGAAGAACTTCTTCATTTTCTTATAAAGGAATAAATAAAAATCTAAAAACCATCGGTGATGAACTGGGTGTGAGTACGATCCTTGAAGGAAGTCTTCGTAAATCAGGAAATCAATTACGCATCACAGCACAGTTGATCAATACAGAAGATGGCTTTCATCTCTGGACAGAAACTTTTGATATAGAACTCACTGATATATTTGGCGTACAGGATAAAATAACCAAGGCCATCATCACAGCTTTAAATGTGCACCTGCTGCATGATAAAGAATTGGTAGCAACGGCTACTAC
>JANPEU010000639.1:0-1639 GCA_031423175.1 Bacteroidota bacterium | reverse complement strand
TAAAATAATTGTGCTATGATGACAAAAAAAGCAACTGCAAATAACAGCTTGATGATGCGGCTGCGGTTCTGATTGTAAACTGGCATATTGGAATGTACGGGGATTGAGTAAACGAAGTTAGAGTGTTGGAATTGGATTTTTATATTTTGATCACAAAATTCGGGGTAGAATTTTGAATATTTTATTTGTTCATTAACAACAGGTCTTTAACCCTTGTAATGTTTTTTAAGTTTGAATACATCTTTTAGTATAGAGAAAGTATTGAAGGGATTTTCTAAATGCTTCTTCGTATCATTTTTGCCATCCAATGTTCTTTGTCTTGTGCTTCTCCTGATATAAGTTAAGTTTCGTAGGGAAATAACAAAGTTGAATCGGATTTCCAAACGATAAACGGAGTACCGAAGTTTCGGGGCATAAGAGGATGATAGTAGCCTCCGGATGTTTGAAGCAGCCGGTCTTCAAAAAAAACGTTCGTCACTTTTTAACACCCAGCCTGCTTAAAGTGTTCTGTCAAAAAAACAAATTCGAAAAAATCTTTCTTTGGCTCGGTTTTTACTTTGATAATTCGAATTAATTACATCAACTTTGCGGCATTAAATCCAACAAACATTAATGGGACTTTTTAACTGGTTTACACAAGAAATAGCAATAGACCTGGGTACTGCCAATACCCTTATAATACATAACGATGAAGTAGTGGTTAATGAACCCAGCATCGTTGCTCTCGACAGAAATAATCCTAAGACTGTACTTGCAGTAGGTAAAAGGGCTTTGATGATGCATGAGAAAACCCATGAAAGCATCCGAACGGTTCGGCCACTGAAAGATGGTGTGATCGCTGACTTTAACGCTGCTGAGTTAATGATCCGTGAGTTTATCAAAATGGTTTACCCCAAAAAGCCGTGGTTTCCGCCCAGTTGGCGGATGATGATTTGCATTCCATCTTCAATTACCGAGGTGGAAAAGAGAGCTGTTCGTGATAGTGCCGAGCAAGCTGGGGCAAAGGAAGTTTATCTCATTCACGAACCAATGGCAGCAGCACTGGGGATTGGTATAGATGTGGAAGAACCCGTTGGCAATATGATTATTGATATTGGTGGTGGTACTACGGGTATTACGGTTATTGCACTCGCAGGTATTGTTTGCGATCAAAGTATAAGAATTGCCGGAGATGAATTCACAGCAGACATAATGGAGGCATTGCGCCGGTACCATAGCTTATTAATTGGAGAACGTACAGCCGAGCAGATAAAAATTCAGATTGGTGCCGCTATGAAAGATTTGGAAGTGCCACCCGAAGATATTCCTGTAAACGGTCGTGACCTTGTTACCGGCATACCCAAACAAATTATGGTAAGCTACCAGGAAATTGCAGAAGCATTAGATAAAAGCATTTTCAAAATAGAAGAAGCAATTTTGAAAGCACTTGAACAAACCCCACCCGAACTGGCTGGAGATATTTATCGCAGAGGCTTATATTTAACCGGTGGTGGTGCATTATTAAGAGGATTGGATAAAAGATTGAGTCAGAAAATAAAATTGCCTGTACATATAGCAGATGATCCATTAAAAAGTGTGGTACGTGGTACGGGCATTGCACTAAAAAACTATGACAGGTATCCGTTTGTAATGAGATAAA
>JANPEU010000638.1:0-2280 GCA_031423175.1 Bacteroidota bacterium | reverse complement strand
GGGAATTTTGTTTCGGTACCGGGACCATAAACAATCGGCGCACCGGTTGCTTTACTTAAATCCAGATGCCCACTTACAAAGTCGGCATGAAAATGTGTTTCAAAAATGTATTTCACTTTTGCTTTTCTATCATTAGCCAGTTGAAGATATTCATCAATATCCCGTAGCGGATCTATAATAGCAGCTTCGCCATTGCTTTCAATATAATAAGCAGCTTCGCTCAGGCATCCGGTATATAATTGTTTGATATACATTTCAAAAAGTTTAAAAGTTTATAAGTTTCAAAGTTTACTTGCATAAACGATAAAAACTAAATAAGCAGGCAAAAGTAAATAATTAAAAAAAGATGGGTTTACGGTAAGAGTAAATACTATTGTAAAAATTATTAATTTATTCCCAAATTAATAAAGGCTGATTTTAACTGAAAAATTGATATCTCCCGTTATTTGATAGCAGCTTATGGATTTAGTTGTCCTATAATATTCAAAAAATCTTTCAACCGGGAAGTATTAACCGAATAAAAAATATATTTCCCATCTCGTACCGTTTTTACAAACCCTGCTTTACGTAAAACAGCAAGATGCTGCGAAGCAACGGCCTGTTCTAAAAATAATTCAGTAAAAATTTCTGTTACGGTTGTTTTTCCCTTCTCATCTATTTTTTTCATTATCTGTTGCCGCAGTTTATGATTAATAGCCCGCAGTATGATGGCAGATTTTTTTACATGGAGTGTGTCCATTATTATTTTCTCATCTTTTTCCTTGCCCGTAAATTCAATTGAATAATTGCTCATAAGGATGAACTGATTTATAGAACCGTAAAGCTATATTATTTTTTAACCTGTACAGTATGAAAATTTTTTATATAAAAAGGCTCGGCATAAGCCACATCCGCATAATTCTTTTCCTGCATTTTCGTTTCGGCAAGTGCTATCATAAACGATGCATTGTGTTCAACTGTTTCAAACAAAGCATTGCTATGATGAATGATGCCTTTGCATTTTTCAGCACCGTTTCCAAAAAATAATATTTTCCCAGTTGTTAATTCTTTTTCAAAACTTTTTTCGTCAATTACTAAAGCATGTGGTGGTTGGATCATTTTTAGATTAAAATCATACAACGCAGTAAACACCTCCATTCTTCTTGCATCTATCATTGGGCAGAAGTTGGTTGACTGGTTAATAAGTTGATTGGTTAATTGGCTTGACAGAGCAGCAACAGCCATTACCTCCAATGTACTTAATGTTATTAATGGAATATCTAATGCAAAACAAAAACCCTTTGCAGCTGCAAGACCCACCCGAAGTCCGGTATAAGAACCCGGACCATTACTTACTGCTATTGCAGTTAAATCCGTAATTGCAAATCCGTTTTCTTTTAATAAAGTATCTACCGATGGATGCAGCCACTCTGCATGTTCTTTCTGATTTTTATTTTCAGTCATGCCAAGCAATACTCCATTTTGAGCAATGCATATTGACGCACTAGAAACGGCTGTATCGATATGGAGTATCAATGACATTTAAAGGCTGATTTCTTTTTTCAATAATGCAGCCGGAGTATAGCGGCTCTCTGTTTTGCTTAACTCATTTAGCAATTCATAAATATTTTTTAATCCAATAAGTTCGCCCCACTCAAACGGACCATAGGGATAATTAGTTCCCAATTTCATTGCTGTATCAATTTCTCTTTTTGTGCTCACTTTTTCTTCCAATGCAAAATATGCTTCGTTTATAATCATACTTACCACCCGTGCAGAAATAAAACCTTTTACGTCAGGCACCCACTCAATCGTTTTATGTAAAGCAGTAATAATCTTTTCCGCCGCTGTTTTCAAAAACTCATTTAAACAAGCAGCTTCAACTAATTCATTTTTAAGAAATGTTGACCAGCCATTCACTCTTATAAACGATGTGTCTGTTTCTAAAATCGTAAAAGGAACAGCATTAATAAAAATCGGTTTTGCTGAAAATTTTTTCAGCAACTCAACTCTTTCCGCATTCATTTCAAACTGCAAATCAAAGAAAGCATCAGCTTCGGTGTGATTCGAAAATTCTGCTACCTCCGTTATATGAATAACCAGAATAGAATCATTTTGGCATTGGGTCAATAATTCATTTTTTGCATCCTCATTACTTAATACAACTATCTTCATGCTAAGATTAATTCTTTTTTGCAAAGAAAGCACTTAAACATAAATTCGTAATCTTATTTTCATTTAAAAAATTACCATGAACAAAACAATCATCAATACACCCGATGCACCTGCTCCTATCGGTCC
>JANPEU010000637.1:0-2259 GCA_031423175.1 Bacteroidota bacterium | reverse complement strand
ATAATATCGTACTTCATTGCCAGCATCAAAAGTTCCACTCATTCCCACCGATTTTTCATTTACTAATTTGCCGGACAAATTATAAGTATAAATAGTAACAACAGAATCTGTTCCAGATTTTGAAACTGATTTTACAAGTTTATTCCCAGTAGCACCTCCACCGCCATTACCATTCAAAAATTTTATTTCTTTCTGACAGGAAAATAAAAAGAAAGCAAACAATGGAAAAATAAATTTTACTTTTTTCATGTACTGAAATTTATAACTCCAATAAAGTTTTTACAGGGTCTTTACCAAACAACATCAATTCCGGATGTTCCAACAATTCTTTTACCCGTACCAAAAAACTTACACTTTCTCTTCCATCTATTACACGATGGTCGTAGCTGAGAGCAACATACATCATTGGTCGTATTACAATTTGTCCCTTCTCCACCATTGGTCTTTCTTCAATCTTATGCATTCCCAAAATAGCAGATTGTGGAATATTAATAATGGGTGTACTTAGCATAGAACCAAAAACTCCACCATTCGTAATGGTAAATGTTCCCCCGGTCAATTCTTCGGCTGTCAATTTACTGTCTTTTGCTTTACCGGCAAGCTCAGCTACTTTTCGCTCCACATCGGCCATACTCATACTTTCCACATTCCGCATCACCGGTACGGTCAATCCCCTGGGTGTACTAACAGCGATACTGATATCAGCATAATCATGATAAACCAACTGGTCTCCATCTATGTAAGCATTCAAGGATGGCCATTCTGCTAATGCCACGGCACAGGCTTTCGCAAAAAAACTCATAAAGCCAAGACCTACTCCATGTATTTCTTTAAACTTGTCTTTGTACTTTGTTCTTATCTCCATGATGGAGCTCATATCCACTTCATTAAAAGTGGTGAGCATCGCGGTTGTGTTCTTCGCCTCAACTAATCTTCTCGAAATCGTTTTCCGGAGGTTGGTCATTTTTTCTGTACGAACATTACGGCTGAATAATTCCGAACCGGCAAATGCTTTTTTGCCCGGGTTAGCTAAGGCAGCCAGAACATCTTCTTTCAGAATCTTTCCTTGATTTCCCGTGGGAGTTACCCGGGAAATATCCACTTTCTTATCTGCAATAATGGCTGTAGCAACCGGGCTTGCTTTTATGCTCCCATCCGTTGAAGAAGTGTCAGGAACTTTTTCGAATATTACCGTTTCTTTTTTCTTCTTTTCTGTTCCAGTATCAACAGACATTTTCGTTGCTGACTGCAGAATGCCCACTGCTGACTGTTCTGGTTTAACAGCTGATTCATCAATACGGGCCAGCAGGTCACCTATCTTTAGGGTATCTCCTTCTTTAATATCCCCAAGTTTTAATATTCCGGCTTTTTCAGCATTCACTTCAAAAGTGGCTTTTTCACTTTCCAGTTCAGCAATCACTTCATCCCTTTCCACATATGCACCATCTTTTTTATTCCATTTCAGCAAAGTCACTTCACTGATGGATTCCCCGACTGTTGGAACGATAATATCAATCATAATGATTTAATAAGTTAAGCAAATTTCGGGAAAAAGCCTATATGTAACCAATTATAATTCTAGAAACTCATGTATTGTATTCCAGCTCTTTTCCCAGATACTTATCCACGAAAAAACACCTTTAGGAAAAATCATTACCTTACAAATAAAATTTCTGATTGATTTAACCCTACTTTTTAAACAATAAAATTTGCAATCATGCGTACAGTAACCATTTTGCTTGTATTATTATCCTCTATAAGCCTATCAGCACAAAAAACAATTATTCCAGTTACTTCTTCATCTGATAAATCCGTTACTGATAAAAACATACTCACTCCTCAACAGATTTATTTTCCAAACCTGACAGGCGCCAAAATCAATTTTTGGAATACGGATGCTACACATAACTATGGAATTGGTGTACAAGGTGCTTTATTACAAATACATACCAACGATAATACTGCTGATATTGCGTTTGGCAATGGCAGCAGTGAAGCCTTTAATGAATCAATGCGTATAAAAGGGGATGGCAATATAGGCATTGGCACCCCTTCACCATTAGCACCCCTTTCTTTTGCAAATAACACTGGCGAAAAAATCATTTTTTGGGGTATGGATCCCGCACATAATTACGGAATCGGGGTACAAGGTTCTTTATTACAAATACATACCAACGAGAACACCGCCGATATTGCCTTTGGCAATGGCAGCAGTAATACATTTAATGAAACAATGCGGATAAAAGGCAATGGCAATGT
>JANPEU010000636.1:0-10288 GCA_031423175.1 Bacteroidota bacterium | reverse complement strand
AAACGGAATCCGGTTTTTTTATTTAAGCCCTTTTTTAAGTCACCCATCTCTGCCAGTTGAATAAAAAATAATTTGGTTTAGCATTTTCATAAATTTTTATTTAGGAGATACAATTATTTTCTTTCATTCAATTTTAAAATTAACTTCTCCGGTCAATTCTAATTTTTCAAATATGCCCGATACATTCTGATTTCTTGGAAGCTGACCTGTGAAATGAATATTTACATTTCCCTTGTACTCAACATCTACATCATACCATCTGGAAATTTGACGGAGTATAGTTTTTATATCTGCACTTTTATATTGAAAACGGCCATTAATCCATGCAACGGCTTCTTCTGTATCTGCATGATCGGTTATAATTATTTTCCCCTCTTTATTTATGCCAGATTGCTGACCGGGGTTTAAAATTTTTTGTGTTTGATTATTTGCAGAAACTTTTACCAATCCCTCGAGTAAAGTTGTTTTTGTACTTGATTCATCGTCGTAAGCATTTATATTAAAATGTGTTCCTAATACTTCCACTTCGGAAGTTGCTGCTTTAACTTTAAATGGCATGGCTTTATTTTTAGCCACTTCAAAATATGCCTCCCCGGTTATTTCAACTTTCCGTTCTATACCTGTAAATACTACCGGGAAACGTATAGAAGAAGCGGCATTCAGCCAAACTTGTGTGCCATCAGCCAAGGTAACCTGATACTGGCCGCCACGGGGTGTTGAAATTGTATTATAAAAAGCCTGATCATTTTCAGTTACTTGTTTACCGTTTATCGTATAAGCCAGTAATCCATTTTTCAATTTTTCAACTTTGATATTTCCCTGCTGAATAATAGTGCCGATTGATGCACTGTCTAAAACAATTACAGATCCATCAGTAAGTGTAAGTAAAGCTTTATTGCCCCCAGGTGCTATATCATCCTTTACGTTTACAGCAGTTATATTAGTGCGGGTAGTACGCTGCTTTGATGAGTTGGAAAAGAAAATTAAATATGAGCCTGCAATTAGGAATAATAAAATGGCAGCTGCAGGCAATTGCCGTTTACGAAATGGCTTTAAAGCAATTATTTTATTTTCCTGTTGAATTGATTCTTGCAGCCGCTCCCTGATCCGTTCTTTCAAATTTTCAACAGTCTGATTCCCATCGGTTATTACATCTACTTCCGAATCATTGAAAGACCGATACCAGAAGTTAATAATGTCTTTTTCTTCAGCTGTGATGGAGCCTGCGTGATATTTCTCTATCAATACAAGAATGTTGTCTGGAATTTGCATATATATACTAAGTGTGTTGAAATGAGTATTACACCTATCCTGTAAGAATGTTTTTTAGGAAAAATATTATAATCCAAGTAATTAAAACAGGCAAAGAAGAAATGTGAAGAAGGGTTTTGTAACAGTTTTTAGATGTTTCAATGCTTTATTTAACTGATTTTCCACTGTTTTTGGGGAAAGCCTGAGTTCTTTTGCAATTTGATTAACAGGTTTGCCTTCATTGCGGCTGTATTTAAATATAAGTCTACATTTCTCTGGCAATTTTTCAACTTCTGTTTTTACAAATTCCAGTATTCGTTTATAATGAAGTGAAGATTCAATAGGGAAATCAATTACAGGAGTGGAGTGAAGTGAATTATTATAAATCCGATCCCGTTCTTTCTTTTTTATTTTAGCAAGAACAAGGTATTTAGTACTTATAGCTAAATAATTTTCCAAAGATTCTATTTCTGATTTTTTTCGATTTGCCCAAAGGCTTATGAAAGCATCATGTACTATATCCTCGGCTGACTGAAAATCTTTTATCCTGTTATATGCAATGGCAAATAGTTTTTGCCAGTACCTGTTATATATTTCTGTAAAAGCCGATTCATCAGCTTGAGTTAGCAGGTATAAAAGCTGTTTGTTATCATATAGCAGATAGTCATTCATTATAGCAAGCGGATATAAAAGTAATGAAATCCTGTTATAGAATCTAATTCATTTATTTTTGTAATCAAAAAATAAGGAGAATTAAGCTCAACAGATCTTAAAATCGTTTTTAATAATCAGTAACATTATTTGATACCTTGCAAGCACAATCAATAATTTTTATGGATACAAATTCATTCCTTCTTTATGGTGCCAATGGCTATACGGGTAAACTCATTGCACAGTTTGCAAAAGAATATGGTTTAAAGCCTATTCTGGCTGGGCGGCGTGCAGAAGTATTAGAGCCTATGGCAAAAGAATTAAATACTACTTACCATGTTGTTGACCTGGACGATACTGCAAAATTGGAATCAATATTAAAAGAAGTACCCCTGGTATTGCATGCCGCTGGTCCTTTTAATAAAACTGCAAAACAAATGATAGAAGCCTGTTTGAAAACAAATACGCATTATATAGATATTACCGGTGAAATTATAGTTTATGAAATGGCAAAAAAACAGAATGATGCTGCGCTAAAAGCAGGGATCATGTTAATGCCCGGTGCCGGTTTTGATGTAGTGCCTACAGACTGTATTGCGTTGTTCTTAAAAAATAAATTGCCAGATGCCACAGAATTAAAATTAGCATTTGCGTCAATCGGTGGAGGTCTTAGTCATGGCACTGCTTTAACCATGGCCGAAGGCATGGGCGAAAAAAGTGCTGAAAGAAAAGATGGAAAAATTGTAAGAGTACCCCTTGGGCACAAAGGAATGTGGGTAGATTTTGGAATTAAGAATTTATTTTTATTGAGTATTAATTTGGTTTTTATTTCCACAGAATATACATCTACAGCAATTCCGTATTTTGTAACCTATACCGGCGTTGCAACCAAAACTTTTAAGCTATTGAAATTTCAGTTTTTATATAACTGGCTTTTACGAACTACTTTTATGCGTAATAAAGCAAAAAAGAAAATCAACAGTAAACCTGCCGGCCCATCAGAAGAAAGACGCCTAAAGAGTAAAGGATTAGTTTGGGGCGAAGTAAAAAATGCAAATGGACAAACAGCCTGTGCAAGATTAATAGGTCCCGATGGATATACACTAACGGCTCATACCAGTTTAATTATTGCAAAAAAAATATTAGCCGGAAATTTTAAAACCGGTTATCAAACTCCAGCTGGATGTTATGGAGCTGACCTGGTGTTAGAAGCACCCGGTGTTACGAGAGAAGTTTTATAGGAAAATCTTTTATTAATCTGTAACTGATATTGATTACATCAACACTTCTTTTTCTTTTTTAATAGTTACGATTTCCAAATTCATTAATGTGTTGCTGAGTGAAATGGTTTTTGGCAATTCATATTTAAAGAAAAATTTCATTGTTTCTATTTTACTTTCATAGAACAGAATGGTTTGTTTGGATGAATCAACAACGTCGATTGCCCGTTGAGCAACTACGGCTTGTTTTAACCATTGCCAGGCAAGCGTAACAATTCCCGAAAGTTCCATAAACAGATTTGCATCGGCAAGGAATTTTTCTACTTCACCTTTTTTTGCAAACTTTAATAAATGATTCAAAGTGTTTTTATAGAGCTCAATCGAGTCTTTTATTTTTTGTGTATATGGGTTTAGTTGTTCATATACTTCTGCTGTTTTAACCGTTTGCATCATTTCATCAATTAATAAATGAAAAGCTTTTCCATTCTGCATAGTAATTTTTCTGCCCAGCAAATCCAATGACTGAATTCCCGAAGTGCCTTCGTAAATAGACATTATCCGGATATCCCGATAATATTGCTGCAAATCAAAATCCATTGTAAAACCATAACCACCCAATACCTGCAGTGCATTACTCACGGAAGCAATTCCTGCATCTGATGGATAGGTTTTTACAACAGGCGTTAAAATTTCGAGAAGCAAAAACATTTTTTCTTTCTCCTCGCCTTCGGTAACTTTTTCTAAATCCTGGTATTTCAAACATTCATTTACTAAACTCAGTGACCCTTCTACAAAAGATTTTTGCTGCATCAACATCCGTCTTACATCGGCATGATTTATAATCAGGGCTTGTTCCTTCGCTAAATCTTTATCGGAAATATGTCTGCCTTGTGGTCTTTCATTTGCATAAAATAAGGATGAGTAATAAGCTGCTGATGCAATGGCGGCTGCTGTTTGCCCCACAGCAATTCTTGCAGCGTTCATCATCTGAAACATATACGACAAACCCTTATTGGCTTCCCCTACTAAAAATCCTTTCGTTATACCGCTTTCTCCAAAAATCAAATGTGTTGTAGCATAACCACGTTGTCCCAGTTTTTGAAAATCCCCTGCGCAGGTTACATGATTAAAAATCAGTTCACCGTTTTGTTCAATGTATTTAGGAACTACAAATAGTGAAATGCCTTTAGTTCCTGCCGGAGCACCTTTTATTCTTGCCAATGTAAGATGAATAAAATTTTCGCAGGCTTCATGTTCACCTGCCGAGATAAATATTTTTTGTCCAACGATTTCATAATAATTTTTATCAGTTGGATTAGCAGCAGTTGTAATATCCGATAATGAACTTCCGGCTTGCGGTTCCGTAAGTGCCATTGTACCCTGCCATTTTCCGGCGAACATATTTGGGAGATAGTCATCATTTAATTCTTTGCTGCCAAAAGTTTCAATCAATTCCAATGCTCCCGTCGATACACCAATATAACCTTGTGCACTGCTGTTAGCTGCTTCAAAAATAAGATGAGCAGCGGAATAGATCATGAAAGGCAATTGCATGCCGCCATGCTCTAATGCAGAAATAGAGCTGAACCAACCGGCATCAGCCATGGCTTTAAAAACATTTTTTAGTTGTGGATGTGTATGTACTTTTCCATCTTTATAAACAACCGGGTTTTCATCCATCGCTTTAAAAAAAGGATACAACTCTTTATCCGCTATACTTTTTGCCGAACTGATAAGCAAATCAATTTCTGCTGTTGAACCGATATGCTCAAATCGTTTGTACTTTAATAAATCCTGTATGTTATGTACTTCGTATAAAAGAAAACGAAGATTTTCCATGCTGATGTATTGCTTTATCATATTTTTTTCAAATTTTTTTAATGAAACGGTAGATAATCGATAATTATTTATTTGAAGATTTTAAAAAAAGATCAGAATAAATGAACCACATAGACACATAGAAACATAGTCATCCACATAGTTTTTTATTATTCTTCAGGTAATAAAGAAAACAAGTTGTTTACAAGTGTTTTCTGTCCTTCTTTAAAAATATTGACACAATGAAAATTTATGAGAACGCCTTTGGGTTTCTGCAACATTTGCATGTAAGAGAGCAAGACTGCATCATGTATTGGCAAAAGGCCTTCCTGTGCTTTCAACTCTACACAAAGTATATCTTCTACAAGAACATCTAACCTTAATTCCGTATCAAGTTCCAGTCCTTTGTATTCCAACGGCACCCAAATCTGACTCTTAAATTCTATTCCCCGTAAAGCCAACTCCCTCAAAAAACATTTCTCATAAATGCTTTCCAATAAACCCGGACCTATGTGTTTATGTACTTCTATCGCACATCCAATAACTTTATAAGTAAGTTCATTCAAATATTTTTTTGTTATACTCATTTATCTATGTGTTAATCTATGTGCCTATGGTGCTATGTGGTTCAAAAAAGAATTCACAACTTTAAACTGTTATTGATATAACAGAACTTTTTTTAATTTACTTACTTACAAAATCTTTTTGCTGAAATGCCGGGTTAGGATATTTATAAAATCCCTCTCCCGATTTTACACCTAATTTTCCGGCATCAACATAAGTTTTTAATAAGGCTGCAAATTTTTTACTTTTCGTATCCGGCAACGTGTTGGTAATATGCCAGACTGTTTCAAGCCCGATGGTATCTAAAATACCAAATGGCCCTATTTCCATTTTAAAATTACCCATCCAGCTTCTGTCAACATCTTCAATACTTCCAATATCATAGGTAACTATTGCACCAGCGGCACCAATCAATGCAACCAGCATGGCGTTAAAAATATAACCCGGCGATTCTTTTTTTACAAAAACCGGTGTTTGATTTAATTTTTTCCCCATCTCCATTAATAAACCGGTAAGCCAGGGAGCCGTGGTTGAATGTGGCATAACATCAACAACATTAGCCCAAAACACATCATGAAAATGAAATGCACAAAACTGTTCTGGTCGTCCTGTTTCTGCCGAAAATTGAGATGGCAGTAAATAAGAAGTGTTGGTAGTAAATATTGTATGTGATGGACAAAGTTGTGCAAATTGTGCCCAAACTTTTTTCTTTATTTCTAAATCTTCCACTACAGATTCACTTACAAAATCAGCATCAGCAGCTGCTTTAAATGCATCTGTAGTAAATGTGATCCTGTTTTTTATTTGTGTTGACTCATCATTTGAAATGATATTTCTTTCAATAAGATTCTTTAAAATTGATGCCTGTATTTTCTTTGCACTCACAAATGCATCTTCATGAATATCGTAAATTGTAGTATTAAATCCGCTTATTGCAGATTGCAATCCAATCCGCAGACCCAATGTTCCGCTGCCAAGTATCAATACATTTTTGATGTCCGCTAATTTAAGTTCCATATATTAATTTTTAATGCTTGTAAATTATTTTTTCTTTTGAACCACATAGAATGATAGGCACATAGAAATACTCACATAGAATTCTATGTAAACCCAATGTTTCTATGTGTCTATGTGGTTCAATCATTCATTTTAGTTTTTAAATTCACGACGAATTATATGCTAATAAAAATTACTGATTCTATTAAATTGAATTGCTTTTTGTGCATTGTCCGCACAGGCATTTACCACATGAATTAAACCGGCAAATCTTTCATCGCTGCTAAATCCCTTTTTGTAACGGGCATAAATTTGCTGAACAATCACCGCTATTTTAAAAGAACCAAATACATAATAGAACAGCATATCGGGCAGCGAAATATTTTTAGCTGTTGCATAACGCTGTACTACTTCTTCACGTGTAAGGTTTCCGGGTAGCCATGTCAGATTAAAAGGTTTCATGGTATCACTGTCAGCCGCTTCGCACCAATAACCCAGTGAAGTACCAAGGTCCATGAGTGGATTACCAACGGTTGCCATTTCCCAATCCAAAACAGCAATAATATTATTTAAGTTTTCAGCATCAAGCACCAGGTTATCATATTTATAATCATTATGAATAAAAGCAGGCTCTGCATCTGCAGGCATATTGGCCATCATCCAATCTGCCGTTCTATTCATTTTTTCAATGCGATCTGTTTCGGCATTAAAATATCTTTTTATCCAGCCTTCAACCTGTCGTTGAATATAACCTTCGGGTTTACCCATATGAATTAAACCCGTAGTTTCTAAATTGATTGAATGTAAAGCTGCTAAATTATCCACAGCAGATTGGGAAATTGATTTCATCATGGCGGCCGTAATTTCAAAATTCTTTGGAAGTTTGTTTCGCAGTATTATACCGCTTACTCTTTCCATTATATAAAATGGTGAACCAATAACCGTTTCATCATCGCAAAATAAAACAGGTGCTGGTATTGGTTTGTAAACGGGTTGTAATGCACTCAGTACTTTAAACTCTCTTCCCATATCATGTGCCGATTTTATATCAGCACCATTGGGAGGTTTACGTAAAACATATTCGCCACCGGAAGTTTTTAATAAAAAAGTAAGATTGGAATAGCCACCTGGAAATTGTTCAATGAAAAGTTCGCCACTAAAACCAGGCAAAAAGTCCGACAAATAATTCTTAAGCTTAACTAAATCCGGGGCTTCGCCTTCTCTTGCTGCCACTGTTTTATCAATATTGTCAGAATAATTTTTCATGAACAGGTTGCTACTTATATTTTTAATCCATATTCTTTCAATATAGATTTTGCCAGGGATGTTTTATGCACTTCATCGGGACCATCATAAATTCTAGCACCCCGTTCGTGCCGGTACCAGAAAGATAAAAGTGTGTCATCTGTAAGTCCTAATGCACCATGAGTCTGAATGGATCTATCCAGTACTTTCATTAAAATATCAGCAACAAAAAACTTAATCGTTGAAATATCATGCTTTGCAGCTTTTGCACCTTCTTTATCTAATTTTTCGGCAACATGCAAAACCATAAAACGGGCCGCATTTATTTCAGCTCGGCTTTCTGCTATCCAGTTTTGAATAGTTTGTTTTTGCCCGAGCAAAGTACCATCTCCCATATTTCTTTCTGCAGCTCTTTTGCACATCAGATGAAATGCTCTTTCACAAATCCCAATCCATCGCATACAATGATGAATACGACCGGGGCCTAACCGTGCTTGTGCCAATAAAAAACCGCTGCCTTCTTTTCCAATTAAATTGGTTGCAGGTACCCGGCAATTTATATATTCTATTTCACCATGACTTAAATACCCTTCACCCGCTTCACCCATGATAGAAATATTTCTTTTTAAATGAAACCCTTTTGTATCTGTTGGCACAATTATCATACTTGCTCTTTCATAAACTGAGGCATTACTGTTTGTATTTGCCATAACAATTGCAAAGCTGGCCCCATCAGCAGCGGTGGTAAACCATTTATGTCCGTTAATAATATATTCATTGCCTTCCAATGTTGCAGTGGTCCCCATATTAATTGGGTTTGATCCGGCAAACTCAGGTTCTGTCATTGAAAAACAACTTCTGATTTCGCCTTTCATTAACGGATGCAAATATTTTTCTTTCAATGCAGGAGATGCATGTTTGTGCATCAACTCTATATTGCCAATATCAGGTGCCTGGCAGTTTAATGTATAATGACCAAATGGAGTGGTTGCCAATAATTCACTTACCTGTGCAAATTCAATCATGGTTAATCCAAGTCCACCATCTTTTTCTGATAAATACGGAGCCCACAATCCTTGTTGTTTTGCTTTCTCTCTTTTCTCATTTAAAATAGTTGCTGCTTTATTAAATGGCAAATGCAATAATTCCATCTCAGCAGGATATAATTCATCTTCTACAAATTTTTTTATCCGTGGATAAAATTCTTTTAACCGGTCAGTTGTAAAAATGTTTACCATAAAAATTAAATTGTATATCCGCCATCAGCGGTGTAAATGCCGCCTGTGCAAAATGAAGAAGAGTCAGCCGCAAGAAACAACGTAAGCCCTGCAATATCTTCGGGTTCTGCTAACTTTGGTAATGCTTGTTTTGCTAAAACATGTTTTAAAATTTTTTCATCCCCGGTTAATGCTTCGCTGAATTTTGTTTTGATTAATCCCGGGCAAATTACATTGGCCCTGATATTATCTGCTCCCCATTCTTTTGCCAGTACTTTTGTTAGTGCAATTAATGTTGCTTTGCTCACACTATATAATCCTAATCCCAAACCGGGGGTTATGCCTTCTATACTACTGATGTTTATAATTGAACCGCCGCCTCTTCGTTTCATTACCGGATAAGAAAGTTTACATAACTCTAACGGGCCTTTTACATTTACGTCCATTATTTTATCAAATACTATATTATCAGTTTGTAGTATAGGACCAAAGCTGGGATTGGTTGCAGCGTTATTTACAATAATATCGATACCTCCAAAATATTTTATTGTTTGTTCAACCAGGTTTTTTATTTGCAGAGTATCTCCCATATGAGCCGCGATAGCAATTGCATCTATTCCTTCTGCGATAAACTCTTTTGCAGTTTCATCTACGGCTTCCTGCTTGCGGCTGGCTATTACAATTTTTGCACCTTGTTGACCCAAGGCTCTTGCTATAGCTTTTCCAATGCCCTTGCTGGCGCCTGTTATTATAGCCACTTTATCATCGAGGCGAAATTTATTACTGATAAGCATATTGAAAGATAATTATTAATTAGAAAACAGAGGATAGGAAGTAAGATACTATCAAATATTTCAATTTTGCTTTTTCTAATAGAAATAAAAATACCTTTTATGAATTCAATAGAAAAACAGATATGAATAAATAGGGGAGGGTTTGACAAAAGTTTTTAATCCAGGCTTTCAACTTATATTTTATTTTTTTATTGGTATATAAGCGATTGAATTGAATGTGGCAATATTGTAACCTCTGTACTCTTTGATCTGATACAGAAATTATAGGTAATTTTTTGGTCACTCGTATTCATGACAACAGTTGCCACTTTACCATCTGGGTTTAAGAAAGAAGTAGTGAGCAACTGGCTACGGCTGGAAATACTGCTTACTCGTTTAGCTCCTTTGTCAATAAATTTTGAAAAATGACCGATAAAATAATAGGATGGTGTATAAATTAAATTTCCTGTTTGAGTATTGGCATGAATGGGTGCAAAACAAAAATTACCAACATGATTGGGGCCTCCCTTCTCATCCAAAAGAATATTCCAGT
>JANPEU010000635.1:0-5964 GCA_031423175.1 Bacteroidota bacterium | reverse complement strand
ATCCTTGATATACAATACGGAAATGTGTGGACGAATATTGATGAGAGCATATTTAAAAAATTGAGTGTGCAATTTGGCGATACGTTACACATTGAAATTTTTCATGAACATGAACAAAAATATGCAGGCAATATGCCTTATGTAACAACTTTCTCTGAAGTAGGGGAGGGAAAATCGCTTTGTTACCTCAACAGTTTGCTCAACGTTTCTTTTGCGTTGAATATGGAAAATTTTTCTGAAAAGAATAAAGTGTTTAGTGGTGCGGATTGGAATGTAGTGATAAAGAAAATGGTTAAATAGCAACGGCAGCCACCACTTTTTCAATCACAGTTTTTCCCGGATATACTTCCAATGCTTTTTCCAAACAATCCATTGCAGAATTTAACGCTTCTTTATTTAATACATAGGCAAGCCTAACCTCATTTTTTCCCAATCCGGGTGTGCTATAAAAACCGGTAGCAGGTGCAAGCATCACGGTTTGTTTATTAATTGAAAAATCTTCCAAAAGCCATTGACAGAATTTATCAGCATCATCAATAGGCAATCTTGCAATAGCATAAAATGCTCCACCGGGGTTAGGGCAAAAAACACCTGGCATATTATTCAATCGCTTTACCATTAAATTTCTTCTTGATAAATATTCTGCTTTCGGCTTATCAAAATAAGAATCGGGTAAATCAACTGCTGCTTCACCCATTATTTGTGCAAGACCGGGGGGACTTAATCTTGCCTGTGCAAATTTCATTGCTGTATCATAAATATTTTTGTTTTTTGTTACAAATGCACCAAGCCTTGCACCACATGCACTATATCGTTTAGAAATCGTATCCATTAAAATTACATGCTCGTCCATCCCGGTTAAATGCATGGCACTTACATATTCTCCGGCACCGTGTCCGCCTTTTGAAGGTCCGTGTCCGCCTTCTGGTGGATAGCAAAATTCACGATAAGCTTCATCACTTAAAAAATATAAATCATGTTTTAAACAGATTTCTTTCAGCGCTTCCATTTCGCTGCGACTGTATAAATAACCCGTAGGGTTGTTTGGGCTGCAAATAATAATTGCTTTTGTTTTTGGAGTAATACGTTTTGCAAAATCTTCTATTGGTGGCAAAGCAAAACTGTTTTCAATATGTGAAGTGACGGGTACTACGTTTACTCCTGCAGCACAAGCAAAGCCATTATAGTTTGCATAATACGGTTCTGGAATAATCACTTCATCGCCAACATTCAAACAACAGAAAAATGCAAACATAATTGCTTCGCTGCCACCCGTTGTAATAAGAATTTGTTCATGAGTTACATCAATGCCCACTTTTTTATAATACTGTACCAGTTTACGGCGGTAGCTTTCATTTCCAGCACTATGGCTATACTCCAGCACTTTTATATCAGCATTACGTACAGCATCCAAAATTGCAGGCGGCGTTTCTATATCTGGCTGTCCTATATTTAAATGATAAACCTTTATCCCTCTCTTCTTTGCTGCTTCAGCATAAGGAACTAATTTTCGAATAGGAGAGGGTGGCATTTGAGTGCCGCGGGTTGAGATTGTAAGCATTGGGTAAATATAAAAAAGTTGGTGTTAGCTAAAAAAAAAATTAAGGTGATTCATGTTTCCAAAAAAAATCCCCGCTTTTGTAAAGCAGGGATATAATTAAATATTCTCAATTAGTCTTTTCCAGACTTAGGTTGTTGTGCAATTACTTTTTCTTTTGTTTTTAAATAAGCTGCATATTCTGTTTCATTCAGCACTTCACCTTTTATAGTAATCACTTTTACTTCATCCACACCAGCAAGTTTTACTGTAATCGTTTTTGTAAAAGGGCCTGGGGCTGCTGCATTAAATCCTGCAGTAAGTTTATTTGCATCACCAGGCAAAATAGGCTGTTCGGGTTTTATTGGTGTTGTACATCCGCAACTTGCAGTTGCACTTTCTACCACTACGGGTGTTTTGCCAATATTGCTGATTGCAAAATCATAAGTTACAGGAGTACCTGCTTTTATTTTTCCAAAATCATGCTCAGTAGATTTAAATTTAACATGATCGTCAAATTTTCCTTGCTGTGCAATTAATACTGAACTGAAAATTAATGCGACTGCTGCAATTAGTAATTTTTTCATGACGGTTTTTTATTTTATATAATTATAATGATTGCTTTTTCAAAAATTGAACAGAGGTGTTTGCAGGTGCAGCACCATCTGGAGCTTTCCAAACTTGTCCCAAAATTTTTATTTGCCTGGTAAATGTTCCTTCGTAGTTAACAGTGATGTATTTTTCAAATGGACCTTCTGCTGCTGCATTGTATCCCACTTTTATTGTTGATGAAGCACCTGCTGCTATTTCTTCACGGCTCCATTCAGGAGTTGTGCATCCGCAACTTGCTGTTACATTTTCAAGTTTCAATGGTGTAAGCCCGGTGTTTACAATTTCAAAATTGTAATAAACGGCTTTGCCTTGTGGTATTTTTCCAAAATTGTGTTCGGTTTGCGTAAACTTTAAAGCATCTTCTTTTTTTGCAACGGGTGGAGCTACTAAAGCAGGTACAGCAACTTTTGCATCATGATTATGACCCTCATGGCCAGCTTGTGCGCCTGCAATAAAGCAGATTAATAAAATTGGGATTAAGGCAAATATTTGTTTCATAATGGGATTTTTGAATGTCAAATTTACGGTAAAGATGCTTATTGTGCAACAGAGGTTGCAAAATAAAATGGGGAAATTATCGGGTTAATTGTGAAACTGATTCCATTATATTTGCCCATGCCTGAAACCGTAATTGCTAATATGTCTACGGCGGAACAACTTTCGTTCGATATTTTTCGAATGCAAGTACTTCATGATTATAAGATGGCATGCATAAGCCGGGAAACCAGTTTAATGGGACGTAAAGAAGTCTTGACGGGTAAAGCAAAATTTGGAATTTTTGGAGATGGCAAAGAAGTGGCCCAGGTAGCAATGGCCCGTTTTTTTAAACCCGGAGATTTCCGTAGTGGTTATTACCGCGATCAAACTTTTGCATTTGCTACCGGGCTTACTAATGTTGAACAATATTTTGCTCAGCTCTATTCAGATCCCGATATTAATAACGATCCTTTTAGTGCGGGCAGGCAAATGAATGCACATTTTGCAACACCCAATACAACTTCCACCGGCGAATGGGCTGATCTGGTAAATATTAAAAACAATATTGCCGATATGGCTCCAACTGCGGCACAAATGCCGAGATCAATAGGATTAGCTCTTGCTTCAAAAACATTTCGGTCGGTATCCGCTTTAAAAAAATTTTCAAACCTTTCTGATAATGGAAATGAAGTTTGTTTTACAACGATTGGTGATGCATCTACAAGTGAAGGACATTTTTGGGAAACAATAAACGCAGCAGGTGTTTTACAAATTCCGCTTTGTGTATTTGTTTGGGATGATGGCTTTGGAATTTCTGTACCCAAAAAATATCAAACAACCAAATCATCTATTTCCGAAATACTACAGGGTTTTCAAAAAACAGATGACAGTAATGGATTAAATATTTATAAAGTAAAAGGATGGGATTATGCGGGTATGTGTGAAGTATTTGAAGAAGGCGTAAGAATAGCAAGGGAAAAACATATACCCTGTCTTTTTCATGTTGAAGAAATTACACAACCACAAGGACACTCCACGTCGGGAAGTCATGAAAGATATAAAACACCTGAGCGGCTGGAATGGGAAAGAGAATTTGATGGCAACAAGAAAATGCGTGAATGGATTATTTCAAACGATCTGGGTTCCGATGATGAACTGAGTCAATTAGAAGTTGAAGCAAAGAAAGAAGTACGAGATGGAAAAAATACTGCATGGGAAAAATATTTAGTACCCATAAGAACGCAGGTCATACGAACAGTTGAATTAATTCAAACCCTGATTGCTTCTTTACCGGCAAATGCTGCAACGCTTCAAAAAATTTCAAAAGAACTTTCTTCTAACCGTGATCCCATGCGGCGGGAAGTGATGAAAACATTGAAAGATGTTATTGATATTGCCGGTGATCATGATGCAGCATTTGGGACAAAAGATTATTACAATGATTTATTAAAAGAAAGCAAATCACTATACAGTTCCCATTTATATAATGAAGGCGAAAAATCTTCAATGAATGCGGAAGAGATTAAAGCAACGTATGATGAGAAGGCGCCACACATTAATGGGTATGAGATTTTAAATAAATATTTTGATCAACTATTTGAAAGCAATCCTAAAGTAGTTGCCTTTGGTGAAGATGTGGGATTTATAGGGGATGTAAATCAGGGTTTCAGTGGTTTACAGGCAAAGCATGGTAAGGATCGGATTTTTGATTGTGGTATTCGTGAACTTACAATAATGGGTCAGGGTATTGGTATGGCCTTTCGGGGCTTGAGACCTATAGCTGAAATTCAATACGTAGATTATTTATTATATGGACTACAGCCATTGAGTGATGATGCCGCAACACTTCATTACAGAACAAAAGGAAAACAAAGTTGCCCGATCATTGTAAGAACAAGAGGGCATCGTTTGGAAGGGATATGGCATAGCGGATCACCGATGG
The DNA here is from genome assembly GCA_031423175.1 of Bacteroidota bacterium. Lineage (GTDB taxonomy): Bacteria > Bacteroidota > Bacteroidia > Chitinophagales > Chitinophagaceae > VBAR01. The sequence goes on along the minus strand of JANPEU010000635.1, from coordinate 1,396 downwards.
GTATGATTATTAATTCGCTACGTGGCATGGTAGTTTGTGTGCCGAGAAATATGGTACAGGCAGCAGGTATGTATAATACGTTATTAAAAGGAAATGATCCGGCTCTCATGATTGAGTGTTTGAATGGATACAGGCTGAAAGAAAGATTGCCATCCAATCTTTCAACTTTTACTGTTCCGCTTGGAGTGCCAGAAATTGTAAAAGAAGGGAATGATATTACAATTGTAACCTACGGCTCTACATTGCGAGTTGTGCTGGATGCTGCAGACACTTTGGAAAAACAAGGCATCAGTTGTGAGGTAGTGGATGTACAAACATTATTGCCATTTGATATTCATCATAAAATTTTAGAGTCGCTGAAAAAAACAAATCGGATTGTTTTTATAGATGAGGATGTACCGGGTGGTGCCGCAGCTTACTTGTTTAATAAAGTGATGGAGGAACAAGGCGGGTATAAGTATCTGGATGTGTCGCCAAGAACGATAACGGCTAAAGCACACCGTCCGTCTTACGGAAGTGATGGTGACTATTTCAGTAAGCCGAATGCAGAAGAAATTGAAGCGGTGATAGCAGCAATGATGAAAGAATAAGATACACTACTATCTGTTTTTTTTGTATATCAAGTTGAAAAGTTTAGGGTTTCTTACAATTCATTTTTGATTAGTAGCATAATCAAATTTATTAACACAAACACTATTTATTTAGTTATGAATTTTACCTTGTATCAAGTTGATGCTTTTACCAACACCCTATTTAAAGGAAACCCAGCGGCAGTTATTCCATTAGAAAAATGGATTGATGATGCGTTGATGCAGAAGATTGCAATGGAAAATAATTTAAGCGAAACGGTTTTCTTCTGCCCGTCATCGGTACCGGAAATTGATTTTGATATCCGATGGTTTACACCCGAGGTTGAAATAAATCTTTGTGGTCATGCTACATTGGCATCTTCATTTATTTTATTTAATTATCTCGATTTTAAAAGAAATAAAATTTATTTTCATTCGAAAAGCGGTAGGCTGGAAGTAGAAAAAATGGGTGATGTATTCAGGATGGATTTTCCGAGTTGGCCTCCGCAAAAAATAAATGAATATCCTGAAGGTTTGCAAAAAGCATTGGGGGTTGATGAGATAGTAGGTGTATATAAAAATCGTGACTTGATTGTTGAACTGCAAGACGAAAAAGCAGTAAAAAATTGCAAACCCGATTTTAGTTTATTAAAACAAATAGGTGAAAAAATTATAATTACTGCTCCGGGCAATAGTGCCGATGAAGTTGATTTTGTATCCCGTTTCTTTGCTCCCTCAGCTGGTATCAATGAAGATCCTGTAACGGGGTCATCCCATTCGCAGTTGATTCCTTTCTGGGCAGAAAAGCTGAAGAAAAAAAGATTACT